>NZ_JBNDHT010000216.1:0-7203 GCF_056755115.1 Rhizobium sp. SVR5-2C
TTCGAGGACTGGGCGGCTTTCGTTGCCGAGCCTTATCACAGCCCTGAAGAGATGGAGAAGTTCACCGGCGTTCCGGCCGAGGAGCTGCGTGGTGCTGCCCGGCTTTATGCACGTGGCGGCAATGGCGCGATCTACTACGGTCTTGGGGTCACCGAACATAGCCAGGGCTCCACGACCGTCATGGCGATCGCCAACCTTGCAATGGCGACCGGTAATATCGGGCGTCCGGGCGTCGGCGTTAATCCGCTGCGCGGCCAGAACAATGTGCAGGGCTCCTGCGATATGGGTTCCTTCCCGCATGAGCTGCCTGGCTATCGCCATATCTCTGACGATGCGACACGCGATATCTTTGAGAAGATGTGGGGTGTCAAACTCAACAGCGAACCCGGCCTTCGGATTCCGAACATGCTGGATGCGGCGGTTGATGGCACGTTCAAGGGCTTGTACGTCCAGGGCGAGGACATTCTCCAATCCGACCCGGATACCAAGCACGTGGCAGCCGGTCTGGCAGCGATGGAATGCGTCGTCGTTCAGGACCTCTTCCTGAACGAGACGGCAAACTATGCCCACGTCTTCCTGCCGGGATCGACATTCCTTGAAAAGGACGGCACCTTCACCAATGCCGAGCGCCGCATCAACCGCGTGCGCAAAGTCATGACGCCGCGCAACGGCTATGGTGATTGGGAAGTGACCCAGAAAATGGCGCAAGCCATGGGCCTTGCCTGGAATTACACCCATCCGTCCGAGATCATGGACGAGATTGCCGCGACGACGCCGAGCTTCGCGCTGGTTTCCTACGACTACCTGGAGAAGGTTGGTTCCGTGCAGTGGCCTTGCAACGAAAAGTTCCCGCAGGGCTCGCCGATCATGCACGTGAACGGTTTTGTTCGCGGCAAGGGCAAGTTCATCCGCACGGAATACGTAGCAACCGACGAGCGCACCGGCCCGCGCTTCCCGCTGCTTCTGACGACTGGCCGCATCCTCAGCCAGTATAATGTCGGCGCGCAGACGCGGCGTACCGACAACGTCGTCTGGCACGCCGAGGACCGGCTGGAGATCCATCCGCATGATGCCGAAATGCGCGGCATTCGCGATGGCGACTGGGTGAAGCTCGCCAGCCGCTCCGGCGATACGACGCTTCGGGCGCTGATCACCGACCGGGTCGCGCCGGGCGTCGTCTATACCACCTTCCATCATCCGAACACGCAGGCGAACGTCATCACCACCGACTTTTCCGACTGGGCGACGAACTGTCCGGAATACAAGGTGACGGCAGTCCAGGTCTCGCCGTCGAACGGCCCCACGGAATGGCAGATCGAGTATGACGAGCAGGCGCGCCAAAGCCGTCGCATCGCCGGCAAGCTGGAAGCTGCCGAATGATGGAAAGGCGGCCGACGCGCATTTCCGCCAATCGCATCGCCCGCAAGGGCGGTGTCGTCGCGCCGGGCCAGCGTATTGTGCCGGAAGAAATGCCGGTCGCCTTTTCCTATGGCGGCACATCACATGCCGTAATGATGGCGACGCCGGACGATCTGGTAGATTTCGCCGTCGGCTTCAGTCTGACGGAAGGCATAATCAAAGACGCTGATCAAATTTCCGCAATCGAGATCATCGATAACGAGCAGGGCATCGATGTCCAGGTGACGCTGGCCGACGATGTTGCGGATGCTTTGCGGGCGCGCCGCCGCAGCATGGCGGGACCGGTCGGATGCGGGCTGTGCGGGATCGAGTCGATCGAGCAAGCCGTTCGCCAGGTGCCCGATGTTTCAGCCGCCGGGCTCAAGCTCACGCATCGCGATATCGTGAACGCCGTCTCGCTTCTCAATGACGCGCAACCGCTGCACCGGGAGACACGCGCGGTTCACGGAGCCGGTTTCTACATTCCCGGCCAGGGCCTGCTGGCCGTCCGCGAGGATGTTGGCAGGCACAACGCACTCGACAAGCTCTGTGGCGCCGTCATTCGCGCGCAGAGAAACGGCTCGAGCGGAGCCGTCGCCGTTACGAGCCGGCTTTCGGTCGAGATGGTGCAGAAAGCGGCCATCCTCGGGAGCTCCGTCCTTATCGCGATTTCCGCGCCCACGGCCCTCGCCATCCGCACGGCGGAGCAGGCCGGAATGACGCTGGTTGCGCTGGTGCGGGGCGACGATTTTGAGATTTTCACCCACCCGCAGCGCATATTGCCCGAAAGCATTGCCGATGTCGCATGATACCCATTCCAAGCTCGTTTATATGGCCAACCAGATAGCGACCTTTTTCAAGAGCCAGCCTGAAAGCGAGGCGGTTCAAGGTGTTGCCACCCATATCAACAAATTCTGGGAGCCGCGCATGCGGCGGCAATTATTCGAAATTCTAGATAACGATAACAATGGCTTGGATACGCTCGTAATCCAGGCTGCACCTCTGGTCCGCAAGCCTGAGCCGGCGGAACCAATCCGGAAATAAATATCGGTTTCATGCAAGAGGGGAACCAGGCATTTCGCCTGCTCGAGCATGGATTATTGCAGCAAAGTCATAATCGGGAGGATATTCATGACTTCAGCGGACACAACTACGACAGGGGAGTTAGCGGGCGTCGGCCTGCTTGATCGGGAGCGGATCGTCGCAAAGCCCGGTTTCAATCGCTGGCTTGTACCGCCGGCAGCTCTCGCAATCCATCTCTGCATCGGCATGGCTTACGGCTTCAGCGTTTTCTGGCTGCCGCTTTCGCGATCGCTCGGGATCACGGCACCAACGGCCTGCCCGGATCTGACGCTTGCTTCCGCGCTGTTCACGAAGACCTGCGATTGGCGCGTCGCCGATCTCGGCTGGATCTATACCCTCTTCTTCGTTCTGCTCGGCTGCTCGGCCGCGCTCTGGGGCGGCTGGCTCGAGCGCGCTGGACCGCGCAAAGCCGGTTTCGTATCCGCTTGCTGCTGGTGTGGCGGCATTCTGGTTGCCTCGGTCGGCGTGATCACCCACCAGCTGTGGCTGATGTGGCTCGGCGCCGGTGTGATCGGCGGTGTCGGCCTGGGCCTCGGCTATATTTCGCCGGTATCGACGCTCATCAAGTGGTTTCCGGACCGCCGCGGCATGGCGACCGGCATGGCCATCATGGGCTTCGGCGGCGGGGCGATGATCGGCGCTCCGCTCGCAAACCTGCTGATGAATTACTTCAAGACCGACACTTCGATTGGCGTCTGGCAGACTTTCGTCGTCATGGCGATCATCTATTTCGCCTTCATGATAGGCGGTGCTTTCGGTTACCGAATCCCGCCGGCCGGTTGGCGTCCGGAGGGCTGGACGCCTCCGGCTGCCAAGAGCACGATGATCACCACAAAGCACGTTCACCTGCGCGACGCGCACAAGACGAAGCAGTTCTGGCTGATCTGGGCCGTACTCTGCCTGAACGTCTCCGCCGGTATCGGCGTTATCGGCATGGCCTCGCCGATGCTGCAGGAAATCTTCGCAGGTTCGCTGATTGACCTGCCGGATCTTTCCTTCTCGCAGCTCGATGTGGGCCAGAAGGCGCAGATTGCCACGATCGCCGCCGGCTTCGCGGGTCTCCTGTCGCTTTTCAACATTGGCGGCCGCTTCTTCTGGGCGTCGCTTTCCGACAAGATCGGCCGCAAGAACACCTATTACACGTTCTTCATTCTCGGCATCGTTCTCTATGCGGTGGCACCGACGCTGGCCGATATCGGCAACAAGGCGCTCTTCGTGCTCGCCTTCGGTATCATCCTGTCGATGTATGGCGGTGGTTTCTCGACAATTCCGGCCTATCTTGCCGACGTCTTCGGCACGCAGTTCGTCGGCGCGATCCATGGCCGTCTTCTGACAGCGTGGGCGACCGCCGGCATCGTGGGTCCCGTGGTCGTGAACTACATTCGCGAGGCGCAAATCGCAGCCGGTGTGGCGCCCGGCCCTGCTCTTTATACCGGGACGATGTATATCCTGGCCGGCATGCTGGCGCTTGGCCTGATTGCCAATTTCTTCGTCAGGCCGCTTGAGAGCAAGTGGTTCATGTCCGATGAGGAAGTCGCCGGACTTCAGGCGAAATCCGCCGCCGCAAGCCTCGGCCCAACCGGCTCGTTTGGTATCGGCACAGGCGGCTTCGATACGAAGGCTCTGCTTGCCTGGGCGGTCGTCGGTATCCCCCTGCTTTGGGGCATATGGGTGACGCTGAAGGCGACCTTCGCGCTGTTCGGCTGATTTTGATCAGGGTGGAAAATCACGGCACGCGCTTCGGCGCGTGCTTTTTTATGGAAACCGGATACGAGGCGCAGGCCGGCTTTGGGAGAAGCATCAGAATTCTTCCCAGTCTTCGACACGGGCGAGGGCGGCAGCGCCGCTTGCTCTGGCCACGCGTGGAGCCAGACGCCGCGGGGGCGCGCCTGCCGGTTTGGCAGCGGTGCGGTCGAGAGCCTTGGCTTCCATGCGGAACTGGCTGAGGAGCGCTCTCAGGTTTTCGGCCTCCGACGCGAGCTTGTGGCTTGCGGCCGTGCTTTCCTCAACCATTGCAGCGTTTTGCTGGGTCGCCTGGTCCAGGGAATTGACCGCCTGATTGATCTCCTTCAATCCGGTCGCCTGCTCTTTCGACGCTTCTACGATTGCTGCAACATTCGAGTTGATATCGGCGACTTGAAGCACGATTTGCTCCAGGGCGGAGCCGGTATGGCCGACGAGTTCCACGCCGTTCTTGACCAGGTCGCTCGATGTGTTGATGAGCGCTTTGATTTCCTTGGCGGCGCTTGCGGAACGCTGCGCCAGTTCACGCACTTCCTGCGCAACCACTGCAAAGCCCTTGCCTGCCTCGCCGGCCCGCGCGGCTTCGACCCCGGCATTGAGAGCGAGCAGGTTTGTCTGGAAGGCGATGTCGTCGATGACCGAGATGATATTGGTGATCTCCCGCGACGATTGCTCAATCTGGCCCATGGCGGAAACAGCCTTGCGAACAACAATGCCAGATTGTTCCGCGCCCTGTTTTGTCTTTTCGACAAGCCTTCCTGCCTCGCCGGCGCGATGGCTGGAATCATTCACTGTTGTCGTGATTTGTTCCAGTGCTGCAGCGGTTTCCTCGATCGACGCCGCCTGCTTTTCCGTCCGCTTGGAGAAAGAGTCAGCCGAAGCGCCGATTTCACGAGCCCCTGCTGCAATTGCCACCGTGTTTTCGCCGATGGTTGTCAGCGTTTCCCGAAGCTTGGAAATGGCGGCATTGAAGTCTTTCCGAAGCTGCTCCATGGAGGGGACAAAGGCTATCTCAACCGTCTGTGTCAGATCGCCTTCGGAAAGGCGGCGCAGCGCTTCCCCTAGCTGGCTGATTGCGCTCATGCGCTCTGTTACGTCGGTCGCGAATTTCACGACCTTATAGACTTTGCCGTTGGCGTCTCTGATCGGATTGTAAGCCGCCTGGATCCATATTTCCTTGCCGCCCTTCCCATACCGGACGAATTCGTTGGCAATGAATTCGCCCTGAGCAAGACGGCGCCAGAAGCCTGAATAATCTTCGGTGCGGATATAGGCGGGATCGCAGAACATGCTGTGATGCTTGCCAGTGATTTCCGGCAGTGCGTATCCAAGCGCATTGCAGAAGTTTTCGTTGGCAGTCAGAATCTCTCCGCTCGGCAGGAATTCAATAACCGCCTGCGAACGAGCGATCGCATCCAGCTTGCCGGCGTCCTCCACGGCCTTCTTCTTGGCAGCGGTGATGTCGGTCGCGAATTTCACAATCTTGTAGGGCTTGCCGTTTTTGAAGACTGGATTGTAGGAAGCCTGGATCCAGATTTCCCGGCCTCCTTTAGCCAGCCGCTTGTAGGCGCCCGCGTCGTATTCGCCGCGGCCAAGGCGACCCCAGAATTCGCGATACTCCGCCGTTGCAGTATAGGCGGGATCACAGAACGTGCTGTGATGCTTGCCGACAATCTCCGAGAGGCTGTAACCAAGCGCGCTGCAGAAATTCTTGTTCGCCGTGAGAACGTTACCTTTCAAGTCGAACTCTATGATGGCTTGTGACTTCGAAATCGCATCAAGAACATGCTTTGAATCAGAAGATAGTCCGAACATCCCCACCCCTCCGCTGTCGGCGCAAATTTGGCGTTAGCCGCTCGAAGCAATGCCCGCGAATACACCTCTGATCTACTTCTTAAGGCAGATCATTCGAAGGGATACTTCACAACTGATGATGAGGTTCGGAAGGTTAGCAAATCTACTATTCGTTCTATTAGAATTTGCGATGCATTCTTATAATGATTGATTTTGTCAACAAAAAAGCCGCCTCGGAAGGCGGCTTCGCTACGGCTGAACGCCGAGTACTAGGCCGCGAGCTCGTCGGCTTCGCTTTCCTTGAACATCTTGGCGAGGTTCAGGAAGCAAATCATACCATTCTCGGAGGCGATGACGCCTTCGCAGTAAGCGCGATCGAAGGAAGCCGTCACTTCCGGCACAGGCTGAACCTGGCTGGAGGAAATCGTCAGAATGTCGGACACGCGGTCGACAAGCATGCCGATGACCATGCTGTGCACTTCGGCAACAACGATAGCGCTGCGCTCGTTGGCGACGGTGCTTTTCATGCCGAGCTTGTAGGCGAGATCGATGATCGGGATCACTGAGCCACGCAGGTTCATGACACCGATGACGTCAGCCGGCGCATGCGGGATCGGGGTAGAGGGCGCCCAGCCGCGGATTTCGCGGATGGTCGTCGTCTTGACGCAGAATTCCTGATCGTGCAGCCGGAATGCGATGATCTCTAGCGTGTCGCCGCTGAAATTATTCGAGTTGATCGTGGTCATTAGAAATCGTCCCAACCTAAGCTGGCAGATGCGGCTGCGCCACCATTGGCGCGAACACCCTTGCCCTCACACCACGCGACGCCCCGTTATTCCGAGACTTCGTTACGGTTGCATGCAACTTTATCGGAAGAGTGTTGCGCAAATCTAAATCGCGGCTGCGAATTGCAAGGGGTTTCGGGGTCCCTTGCAAGCTTGTATGCGGGCGATGGCAGCCGGAAGAAATCCGCCTCAGGTGATCGTCTTTTCGATCTGGGAAACGGCCCACTCCACCTGCTCCTTGGTGATGACGAGCGGCGGCGCCAGGCGGATTGTGTTTTCGTGCGTATCCTTTGCCAGCAGGCCGCGTTCCTTCAGGCCGTAACAATACTGGCGCGCTCCACCCGCTTCGGGCTCCAGCTCGACCGCCATCATCAGGCCGCGGCCGCGCACATCCTTGACG
>NZ_JBNDHT010000217.1:0-6959 GCF_056755115.1 Rhizobium sp. SVR5-2C
GGTGCCGGACAGCGTGATCCGTGCTGCATTTTCCCTCGCCCGGATGAGGCCGGTACGGAAGCTTGCCTCTTTATCTAGCTGGTCGTAGTTCAGCTTGATGAGCGGTCGCCCGAGCCATACCGTAAGCAATGAGCCACAAGCTGCGTAGATGAAGGCCACAGCGAACAAGACAGGGTTGATGGACAAAAGCACCCCTGAAAATGAAAGGATCGTCAGTCCGCTACTGAAGATCAGGAGCAGGAAGGACAGCGTCGTCACGGTAAACGCGCGGATGTCCTCCGAGATGCGCTGATCCGGATACGAGAGCTCTCCCGAAACGTCCAGGCGGTAGAAGGCTCTGTCCGTGAGATAGCGATTGACGGCGCGACGCGTCAGAAAGTCTCTCCAAAGGAGTGCGAGCCGTTCCTCGGTAAAGCGCGCAAACACCGATACGGTCGTAGAGGCGGCAAACACGAGAAGATAGAACACGGCTTGCCTGGCGAACTCTGCAACCTGCCTGTCGGCGATCGCCGTCATGAAATTCCGGCCGACGAAGCTGTTGAGCACATTGAGCCCGTTAATCGCGAGGAAGAATACGACCAGGCTTGCGGTCAGAAGCTTTGCCGTGCCGCCGACTTCCGAAGAAAGAAAATGCCTCACTGAGCGCAGAAAGCGGCTCGCCGTTACCCTGAGAGAAGTCTGCAGCTCTTCCATGCCTCCCTCTTTGCATCGCGTCGCTGCTCGTTTTCGCCCTACAGATGAAGCCCTGCCCTCTCACGGCTTCCTTGACGGCTATTCGCGCCAAATAGAATGGCGATAAGTTGCGAACACCATCTTCGCAACTTTCGATTACTCTGCTAATCCCAGGGCCTCAGAGGGGCCAGTCCTTGCACCCCTTTTCCGGATGCAACTCCGCAGACTCTGCCGCGCAAATGGCGACCGATCTGGAATAGTCGCCAGCCACTTCTTCGGCCTCCACACACATTACCGCCGCGCGCCCGCGGAAACAATAAGGGCCACCACCTAGGCGATTTTTGAGGCCTATGAGCCGGCCTGAGGATGCCGAACCCGCTGTGCGCTGACTCTTTCGGCCAAATAGACCGGCAGCCTAATAGCCGCCGTCGCTGTAGATCGTGTGGCCGCCGGGAACCGGCCGACCCGCTAGAGCCTGTTGTTCGGCCGCCAGCGGTCGAAGCGGCGCTCGACCATCCTAAGGATGTTGGTGAGCACGACACCGGCGGCGGCAATCAGGATGATGCCAAACATGACCCGGTCGGTCTGGAAGGTGGCGCCGGCGACCGATATGAGATAGCCGACGCCGGCCTGTGCCGAGTACATCTCGCCGACCACGATGCCGATCAGCGCGTGGCCGAGGCCGAGACGGAGGCCAGTCAACAGGAACGGAACGGCCGCCGGGAAGGCGACGGTCAGGAACATCTGCCTGTCGTTCGCCCCGAAAGAACGAGCCACCTTGATGTAGTCGCGTTCGACGGTCTTGACGCCGGCATTCGTGTTGATGAGGATCGGGAACACGGCGCTCAGGAAGATGATCGCGAACTTCGAGCCGAGACCGATGCCGAACCAGATCATGATCAGCGGCAGGAGCGCAATGCGCGGTGTGGCGTAGAGCGCCGAGATGATCGGGTCGAGCGCCGCGTCGAAACGCCGGTACCAGCCCATAAGAATGCCAAGCGGCACGCCGACGATGATCGCCAGCCCATAACCTACAAGCAGCTCCAATCCACTGATGGCGAGGTGTGGATAGATGCTGCCGTCGGCGAACATCGCATAACCTGTTGCGATAATGCGGCTCGGCGAACTGGTGAAAAGCGGATTGACCAGGCCGAGGCGGACAACCGCCTCCCAGAGCAGGAGCGCCACGATCATGGTGGCCCCGCCGAGCAAGGCATTCTCTCGGCGCACCAGGAATTCGTAAATGGCGAATTCCGGCTTTCGCTGTCTTGGGATTTCTTGTTCTTCGGTAACGGACGTCATCTCTCGCTCCTTCAATTCACGCGCAGAAGGCCCATTCGGGCGCTTTCTTCCTCGATCAGTCGCCAGATATGGCGAAAGATCTCCATGAAGCGCGGTGTATGCTTCAGATCGAGCGTGCGCTCCTTCGGCAGGTCGATCTCGACAATTTCCTTCACCTTCGCCGGACGCGCCGAAAACACGATGACGCGATTGGAGAGGAAGATCGCCTCGTCGATCTGGTGGGTAATGAACAGCCCGGTCTTCTGAGCACGGTCGAGAATGCGCAGCAACTCGAACTGCATGAATTCGCGTGTCTGCGCATCGAGCGCGGCGAAGGGCTCATCAAGCAGCAGCAATTCCGGGTCGACAGCCAGCGCCCTTGCGATGTTGACGCGCTGACGCATGCCGCCCGAGAGTTCATTCGGATAGTTGTCCTCGAAACCGGCCAGCCCGACGAGCTCGACGAACTTGCGTGCACGTGCGGCGATCTCCTCCCTGCTGAAGGCCTTCTGGATCTCCAGGCCGTAGGCGACGTTCCTCTGGACCGTGCGCCAAGGAAAGAGCGAATCCTGCTGGAAGACAAGACCGCGATCCGGGCCCGGTTTCCTCACCTCCCGCTCGTCGATCAGGATTCTGCCGCCGTTGATCGAGACAAGGCCGTCGACGGCAGCGAGAAAGGTCGATTTCCCGCAGCCGCTTGGGCCGACGATGCTGACGAGTTCACCCTCGTTGACACTGAAGTCGACGCCGTCAAGTACGCTCAGATCGCGCTTGGTGCGATCATTGTAATAATTCAGTTTGACGCTATCGGCCTTCAGCTTGACCGGCGTTGCCTGCAACATGGGTTCTCCTCCCGCCTTATCGGCAGTTTTTAGTTAAGCGCTTTGAAGAAGCCTTCCTTATCGAGCGCATCGAGCGTGCTTGTGTCGACGATCGATTCCGGCTTCACGGAGGCTGCAGCCGGCTGCGTTTTCGAAAGCTCCGCCAGGACAGCAGACACACCTGGGATCGAGGGGCGCAGATCCTGCGGGAACACCTTCTCGGAATAGAAGCGGAACGCCTGTTCGACGGATGGCCCCTTCTCAAGCTTCAGGAAGGATGCCGTCACGTCCATCGCGTCCTGCGGATTGGCACGAAAGCCGTGGAGGCCCTCTCCCATCGCCATGAAGAAGCGCTTGACGGTATCGGAATGCTCAGAAAGATAACTCCGCGAGGTCACATATGCAGTGTTCGGGTAGTCCTTGACGATCTCGGTCACGTCTACCAGCATCTTCGAGCCGGCATCGACCATTTCCTGCGTGCGCGGATATTGCGACATCAGTCCCTGGACCTGGTGGCTTTCAAAGGCGGCCGCGCGCGTGCCCTCGCCACCGAGTTGGAGAATGTTGATATCCGTGGGTTCGAGGCCGAGAGATTTCAGAGCGAACTTGACGGCGGTGTCGGTCGACGAACCAAACTTGCTGATGGCGATGCTTTTGCCGCGCAGCTGGTCGGCGCTCTGGATGGAGGCATCGACGACAAGCTGGAACGGCAGCTTGTTGGCCATGCTGCCGATGATGACGACATCGGCGCCGGCGACGGCCGCGGCGATTGAGGGGGTGTAGCCGTTCTGGGCGATGTCAATCGAGCCGCCGACGAGCGCCTGGGTGAGCACGGAACCGCCCTCGACATAAACGAGGTTGACGTCAAGCCCGTACTTCTTGAACAAGCCCTTGGCAAGCGTGTACTGGATCGGCGCGCTCGTCATGGTGAAGCCGTCATAGGCGACATTCAGCTTGGTCAGGGCTTCGTCTGCCGCTGCCGGCGACATGGCGCCCGCAAGCAGGCTCAACCCCGCTGCCAAAGCTGCTTTCAATAGATTTCTCATGCTTTCCTCCCACGATTTGGTTTGTCCTCACCCGGCTCTCCTCCGAGCTACGGGTGGGCGCAACTAAGTGCAGCTAAGCAGGCTTTGCATTCGTTCCCTGTTCATCGACTTCATGAACTGGTCGACGAGACCGTTGAGCGGCAAGGGCAGCTTCACGCTTTGCGCGAGGTCAAGGGCGACGTCCATATCCTTCTCCGCCACTTGCCGGTGCTCTTCCCTTAGCGCGATAGCGGCCTGCCGACGCTCTCTCCTGCCCCGCTGGGTTTGTCATCAGGTGAGCCTAGTGCCGCGAAAGCTGCCTGTCCAAGACCGTTGAAAGCGACGAGCTATAAGTTTTTTGCTATGGGCGACTGGCATCGCCGAAGACGTAAGGACAAGCACGGGAGATGTGATGAACAACATCCTTCAGGAATGGCCCGATCAGCTCGCCTTTCCCGGGCGACCGCTCCTCGCGCCTGGTCCACCATTCCGGTCTCAACCAGCTTAGAACCAGCGACGCTGACTGACAATGACCGGGATAGTCCCGACAGCGGCTGACGGAACATCCGGTTCAGGCTGTCGCCGCTCGGCTCTCTCTACGGACGGGGGACGGCGACGCCGAGGCGCTCTGCATGCGGCAGCAGCGACGGCATGATGCCGGGAGCGAGTTCGACGCCCTCGGCAAGGGCTGCCCGCTTCTTCGCAAGGCCGTTTTCGCCGGGAAGCCTGACGCCTGCCACGCCGGGACGCGGCGGATTAGAACGGCAGGCCTCGGCCAGCCAGCCTGTCTGCCGGAGGAAGGCCTCGCGGCCGCCGAAGGCATCGGGATCGAACACCTGCACGGTGACCGCGGCATTCGTTCCCTTCGGCGCATCGACGCGGCCGTAGCCGGCAAGGCCCTGCGTAAAGGCTTCGACATGCAGCGCCATCCCGTAACCCTTCTGGCCGTGATCGAGGCCGCCGGTCGGCAGAAGCGTGCCGCCGCGTTCGAGAACGCCCGGATCGCGGCTCGGATTGCCCTCCTCGTCCATCAGCCAGTCGTGTTCGTATTGCCGCCCTTCGCGGATCAGGCGCTGGGCCATGTTGACCGTGGTGATCGAGGCACTGATGTCGATCAGGATCGGATCGCCCGGCGTCGGGATACCATGGGCGACCGGATTCGGCGTATAGATGCCCCGCCTTCCGCCGAAGGGGGCGACCTGTGCGCCGGAGGGGCTGGAGCTTGCGATGCTGACCATATAGCCGCGATCGGTGGCGAGGCTGAGATAGGCAGCGAGGCAGCCGATATGGTGGCTGTCGGCGATCGCAACCGTCGCCGTGCCGTACTGGGCCGCGCGCTCGGCGGCGAGCTTTACCGCCTCAGAAGTCAGCCAGGCGCCGGGCAGCCGGCGCCCGTTCCAGGCAATCGCCGGGCCGCGATCGGAAATCACCGCAGGCAGTCCGGCAGGTTTCATCACGCCATCGGCGACGCTCTGCAGATACCAGCCGGCAAGCGCCAGGCCATGGGTGGTGTGGCCCATGAGATCCGCCTCGACGAGATAGTGGGCAACGGCCCCGGCCTTGTCCTCTTCGAGGCCCGCGGCCGCAAAAAGTTGCCGGGCAAAGGAGCGCAATTCGTCCACGGAATAACGCGGCGCCGGCTTACGGGTCATGTCGGCCATCTCAGCCTCCCTTGATGCGATAGGTTCAGCGCGCCAGGAAGCGCTGTGCGAGTTCCTGACCCCGTAGGGTCGTCAGCACGTTCTGGGCTGCCATCACGGCCATGGCGCGCTTGGCGTCGATCGTGACGCCGGCCACATGCGGCGTCACGATGGTGTTGGTCAGTTTGAAGAGAGGATTGTCCCTGTCCGGTGGTTCAAGCGCGAAACTGTCGAGCCCGGCGCCGGCGAGGTGACCGGAACTCAGCGCCTCGACCAGCGCCGCTTCGTCGACGATCTCGCCGCGCGCGGTATTCACCAGGAGTGCACCCGGCTTCATCAGGGCAATGCGCCGCGCGTCGATGAGATTGCGGGTCTCGGGGGTCAGCGGGCAATGCAGGCTGACAATATCGGCCTGCGACAGCAGGCGATCGAGATCGGCTTCGCGCCGGATGCCGTCACGAAAGGCTGAATCCGGCGTGTGCGGATCAAAGGCGGAAACGCGCATGCCGAGCGCCAGCGCCATGGCACCGAGCGTCTGACCGATGAAGCCGAAGCCGACGAGGCCGAGATGCTGGCCGCGCAGCTCCCGCCCCTGATACTGGTTCTTGTCCCAGACGCCATCGCGGATCAGAGCGTCCTGCCGGGAAAAATCCTTGACGAGCGCCATGATAAGCCCGAGCGCATGTTCGGCCACCGAGTGGCCATTGCTGCCGGTGGTAACGGAAACGGGGATGCCGAGCCGGGCGGCCGACTCTATGTCGATGTCGTTGATACCCACGCCGTGCTTTGCGATATGGCGCAGCCGACCGCCCGCCGCCATCTCCTCCGGGCCAAGGATATCGGCGAGAAGACGGACGATGACGGCATCCGGCTTGTGGCGGTTCATCGCCTCGATGACGGCCTGCCGGTCGATATAGGGCGGGGTGGAGACAACACAAACGCCTGCCTCCTCAAGGATCGCCCTGCCCTCCGCTGCAAGCTCCCCTCCGAGGATGACGACCGTCTTTTCCATTGTGCCTCCCCCTCGATCGCCGCTCAGGACGGTTCGTGCGCCTTTGCATCACGCGGCGAACGGGCCATCAGCCGTGCATAGGCGATGGCAGAAAGCATGTTGACGTGGTTGGCCTTGCCGGTGCCGGCGATATCGAAGGCCGTGCCATGGTCGACCGAGACGCGGTCGATCGGCAGCCCGAGCGAGACGTTGACGGCGGTTTCGAAGGCGACCAGCTTGATCGGGATGTGTCCCTGGTCGTGATACTGCGCGACGACGAGGTCGAAGGCGCCGTTATAGGCGCGCGCGAAAACCGTATCGGCGGAAATGGGGCCGACGACATCGATGCCCTTGGCGCGCGTCTGCTCGACGGCCGGGGCAAGGAATTCCGCATCCTCGGTGCCGAAAAGCCCGTTCTCGCCGCAATGCGGATTGAGGCCGGCAACGGCGATGCGCGCCTTCTTGCCCAGCCGCATGAAGTGATTGTGTCCGGCTTCGATCGTCGCGAGCACGCGCTCGGTCTTCGCCC
>NZ_JBNDHT010000218.1:0-6902 GCF_056755115.1 Rhizobium sp. SVR5-2C
GTCATCGACAATGCCGTGCTCGGGCCGCTTCCGGGCCTTGCAGTCATCGCAATCGTGGCGGCGTTCTATCTCGCCGTCCTCTACGGGGTGCTGCACCGCGAGCTCGACGAAGGTGAATACATCCACGGCGAGGCGCATGTGTAGAGTACGTGCAGCCGGCGTGATCAGTGCAGGATGAATTCGCCTTTCAGGGCGCGCCATTCGGTGGCCGAGATCAGCTTCCGGTGGATATAGCGCACCGAATGCAGCGGGCCATCCAGCTTCTCCTGCCAGAACTTCAGGAAGCCGCGCATCTCGGGAAAATCCGGAGCGAGGTCATATTCCTGCCAGATGTAGGTCTGGAGGATCGTCGGGTGGTCCGGCAGGTGGTAAAGGATCTGGGCCGTCGTCAGCCCATATCCGTTAAGCTGCTTTTCGAAGTCCTTGTTCATCTCTCAGTCTCGCTCTCATTCCCCTTCTTACGCCTATGAGCGTCGTATGAAATGGAAGCACGGCGTGGTTAACGCAAGCTTGACATATGAGAATAATAGGGCGATTCACTTGTGATTTCAAGAGCTTGGCAGCAGTGCATCGACAGTGCTGCCAAGCGATCAGCGCTTCAAGTGGCGCGTCAGGCGCCGTTCGATCCAGTTCCAGAAATGCCGGAGCGCCTCCACCATCGAAAGATAGAAGATCGCCGCCCAGAGATAGGTCTGGTAGTCGAAGGTACGAGAGAAGGCGTAACGTGTTTCACCCATGAGATCGAACACGGTGATGATGGCGACGACGGCCGAGCCCTTGATCAGCAGAATGATTTCGTTGCCGTAGGGGCGCAGCGCGACGATGAGCGCCTGCGGCAGCACAATCTTGCGGAAGGCGACGACCTTGTGAATGCCGAGCGCTGCCGCTGCCTCGTGCTGGCCGTGCGGAACGCTTTCGATGGCGCCGCGCAGGATTTCGGCCTGGTAGGCGGCGGTGTTGATCGTCATCGCGAACAGGCCGCAATACCAGGCGTCCCGGAAGAACCACCAGAGGCCCACAGCTTCGAGCTGCGGGCGGAAGCCGCCGAGGCCGTAGTAGATCAGGAACAGCTGCGCCAAAAGCGGCGTGCCGCGGAAAATGTAGACGTAGCAATAGGCAAGCGTGCTGAGGACCCTGTTCTCAGACATTCGCGCCAAGGCGAGCGGCAGCGACAGAACGGCGCCGCAGACGACGGATACCGAAACCAGGATGATCGTCGTCATCAGCCCATGCAGGTAGCGCGGCCCGTAGCGCGCGAACTCGGCCGGATCCCAATTGGAAACGACCATGTAGATCAGGAGTGCGGCAAGCAGCGCCCAGAGGTAGACGAGCAGCGTGCCAGCGATGCGCGCGACGGTTATGCGCTTTTTCAGTGCCTTGGGCGCAGGCTGCGGAGGGATGAGGGTTTCCGCGTAGCTCATCGGCGGACCTCCGAGCGCTTCGCCCAGCGTTCGATGTAGCTGAGTCCGACGGACGAGATGACCGCAAGCGCCAGATAGAGGCCGCAGGCGATGATATAGAAGAAAAACGCCTCTTTGGTCACGCGGACCGCAACGCCCGTCTGACGCAGGATGTCCGCCAGGCCGATGATGGAAACGTAGGACGTGTCCTTGAGCAGGATCATCCAGAGGTTCGTCAGGCCGGGCAGGGCGATACGGATAAGCTGCGGCAAGACTATGAGCCGAAGCGTACGGCCTTGATGAAGGCCGAGAGCATAGCCGGCCTCATACTGTCCCCGAGGGATGGCCCGGAAGGCCGAAAGCAGCACTTCGGAACAATAGGCGGAAAAGACCACCGACAGCGCGATCATGCCGGCGATGAAGGCATTGATCTCAATGCGCTCCTCATAGCCGAAGTATGCAAGGATCGACTGGATCAGGATCTGCATGCCGTAATAGATGATGAAGAGGGTCAGAAGTTCGGGCAGACCGCGGAAGATGGTGGTGTATATTCCAGCGGCAAGGCGCACGGACCGTTCTTCCGACTGCTGGCCGAGCGCGACCAAAAAGCCGATGACGAGGCCGACCGGCAGCGTCAACAGCGCCACGCTGACGGTGGTTTTCAGACCGAGAGCGATCTCGTCGCCCCAGCCGGTGTCGCCGCAGGCGAGAATCGTCGATTGGCCGAACCAAGTGAAAACGCCGGCGGGTCCGCACAGCGGATCGACGATATATCCTATCCAAGCCCAGAACGAGCCCAGCGCGGAAAACAATCCGCTCATGCCAGTTTTCCCCTCACGGCTTAAGCCGTTTTTCTCTTTCCATCGTTGTCAAACAAAAATGGCGGAAGAGCAAGCCTTCCGCCACCATCTTTGCCGTTCAGGTACAGCTTTTCTTATTCGCCGTAAACGTCAAAATCGAAGTACTTGTCCTGAATTTCCTTGTACTTGCCGCTGGTGCGGATCGCGGCGATCGCGGCATTCAGCTTGTCCTTCAGCGGGTCGCCCTGGCGGACGGCGATACCGGCGCCAGCGCCGTTGATTTCCGGATCGACCTTCAGCGGGGTCAGGATCTTGCAGCAGGAACCGGCATCCGACTTGACCCATTCGGAGAGAACGACGACGTCGTCGATCACCGCGTCGATACGACCGTTCGAGATGTCGAGTTTGTACTCGTCAGCCGTCGGATAGAGCTTGAGCTCGGTGTCGGGAAGGTGCTTTTCAGCATAGTTGGAGTGGGTCGTCGACGTCTGCGCGCCGATCGTCTTGCCCTTGAGCCCGGCAACGTCAGTGATGGTCGAGTCCTTCGGCACGGCGATTGCCGGCGGGGTGTTGTAGTACTTGTTGGTGAAGTCGACGAGCTTCGAACGCTCCGGCGTGATCGACATCGAAGAAACGATCATATCGAACTTCTTGGCCTTAAGAGCCGGAATGATGCCGTCCCAGTCGGCGCTGACGAAGGAGCATTCGGCCTTCATCTCGGCGCACAGGGCCTTGGCGATGTCGATGTCGAAGCCCTTGATCTCGCCGCTGGCGTCTACGAATTCGAAGGGCGGGTACGTGGAGTCGGTGCCAATCACGTACTTCTCGCCGTCGGCCATCGCCGAACCGGCGAAGAGTGACAGCGCTGCAAGCGAAGCAGCGGCGAGAAAACGGGTGGAGATACGCATGTGGATCCTCTCTTTTGGTTGCCGCTGCGTCTTCTTTTTATCCGACAGCGGCGTGAATGCGGCGGGCATGGATACCGCCTTGGCGCGATAATCAAACCTTTTTTTCGCAAATTGCAACTGGAATCGCAGCGGAGCGCCGCGCCGCAGAATATGGCAAAGATGAACGGTATCGAACCACGGCATTCATATGGGGTTAATGCCGCGCTTTCTAAAACAGCGGGAACAAAACCGGTCCTGGACGATTTTCGTCCCACGTTCGCCCTCCAACCCGAATGCCGCCTAAGGTGTTCCCCAAAAAACTCAAAGGAAGACGAGGAGACCCAATGGGCATTAAATCAACATTGTTTGCCGGCGCGGCTTTCCCGCTGCTTTCGTTGTCGTTGGTCGTGTCGCCGGCCCATGCTTCGGTTGCAGGCGGTGGAAGTGCTGTGCGGCCAGTGCCGCAGGTGATGAGTGGCAGCTACCAGGTGGCGCAAGATGCCCCTACGGATGAAGAGCTTCTGAAGAAGAAGAAACGCAAGGCTCCGGCTGCCGAAGAGCAGCCCGCCCAGGAGCCGCAGCAGCGCGAGGCCGCGCCACAGAAGGAAGCGCCCAGTCGCAAGAAGCGCGAAGCTGCGCCAGAGCAGGCTGCTCCCGAGCCGCAGCAGCAGGCAGCACCGCAAGCCGAACCGGAGGCTCCGCGCCGAAAGAAGCGCGAAGCTGAATCCGCGCCTCAACGAGCCGCCCCGGAAGCGCAGCAGGCCCAGCCTTCCGAAAATCAGCAACAGCCCCGCCGCAAGAAGCGCGAAGCCGCACCCGAGCAGGCTGCCCCCGAGCTACAGCAGCAGCAAGCAGCACCCCAGGCCGAACCGGAACAGCAGCCGGCCGAGAACAATGTGAAGCCGCGCCGCAAACAGCGTGAGCAGCAGCCTGCACAGCAGGAAGCAGCGCCCCAGCAGGGTGAAGCAAAGCCGAAGGCCGAAGAGACCCAACCCCAGACCGGCGAAGCGCAGCCCGAGCAGCAGAAACCGCGCAAGCGTGACAAGCAGCAGCAGGCAACCGAAGGCGAACAGCCTGCCGTGAAGCCGCCCGCGAAGGCCGCCACCGAGGCGCAACCCGAGCAGCAGCCAGCCGAGAACAAGGCTCCCGTTCCGCAAAAGTCACCTGCGCCTGAGAAGGCACCGGTTCCCGCCACGTCGCCGGCACCCGAGAAGCCGCCGGTTCCCGCGGAACCAGATCAGGCGCAGAAGCCCGCCGGCGACGAGCAGCAACAGCAGTTGCAAGGCCAGGCACCGGCTGAGCCCAGCGCAACGACCGCCGAACAGCCGGCCGGCAATGCCCAGCCGACGGAGCAGGCAATTCCCGCTCCCGAGAAGGTGACGCCGCAGGAACTCGAGCGCCGCAAGCAAATCGCCGAGGATCCGAGCAAGAGCAACGAGACCGTCGTCCTGCCGGTCGAGAACGGTGCCGCCGTGCTCGACAGCGACAAGGACGCTGACCGGACAGCCGGCCGGGAAGGGCGACGCAACCGCGATCGCCAGCGCGCCTCCGAACAGGTCATCGCCGCGCCGAAATCCGATGCCGAGGCGCAGCAGCTTGCCCCTCGGGGCGAGCGCCGTGCTCCGATCAAGATCGAGGCGGTGACGAGCGAAGAGGGCCGCAGGCTCGACCGCAGGCCGGAGTTTACGCGGCCTGAAGGTGCACGGGTTGAACGCTACGAGGGTGATGACAACCGCATCATCCTGCAGTTCAACAACCGCACCGTCGTGCGCAGCGACGACGACCGCCGCTTCCTCAGGGACGGCGAGCGGCCTATCTACGAACAGCTTTCGCGTGACCGCTATCGTGAAACGATCGAGCGGCCGGAAGGCTACCGGATCGTCACGATCCGGAACCGCTACGGCGACATCATCCAGCGCTCGCGTATCGACAATCGCGACCGCGAATATGTTCTCTACTATTCGCCGGAGCTCTACGAGGATCCTGACCGGGGCTACTTCGAAGATCCGGGTGCCGATCTGCCGCCGATGCGGCTCGGCATTCCCGTGCGCGATTACATCATCGACACGAGCAGCGATGCGGACCGCGACTATTACGAGTTCCTGAGCGAGCCGCCGGTGGAACCTGTCGAGCGTGTCTACTCGTTGAATGAGGTGAAGTATTCGGCCCGTATCCGCGACAAGGTCCGCCGTATCGACCTCGATACGATCACCTTTGCGACGGGTAGCGCCGAAATCCCGATGAGCCAGGCGCGCAGCCTGCGCAAGGTTGCCGACGCCATGAACGAGGTGCTTGAAAAGGACCCGAGCGAAACCTTCCTGATCGAAGGCCATACGGACGCGGTCGGCTCCGACGAGAGCAACCTCGTGCTTTCGGACCAGCGTGCGGAATCCGTCGCCAACGTGCTTTCGGAGGTCTACGGCATCGCGCCGGAAAACCTTGCCACGCAGGGCTATGGCGAGCGCTATCTGAAGGTCAACACCGCCGGCCCGGAACAGGAGAACCGGCGCGTCACGATCCGCCGCGTCACCCCGCTGGTCCGCCCGGTCGCGTCAAACCAGTAAGCCGGCGGGGTTTTGCCTTCTCCCCAGCGGGGAGAAGGTGGCCCGCAGGGTCGGATGAGGGGGCGCAGCGAGTTCGTTCGTCGCTTATCGCTCCGACCGTTCGCTCCTGTCGTCGCTCGCCCCCTCATCTGTCCTACGGACATCTTCTCCCCGCTGGGGAGAAGAAACGACTTCGCCGAGGCCGATCCTCCCGGCGATGAAATCGGCGATGGCCATCGTGTCGTCGAGATCAAAGACCGGCAGGTCGGTGTCCGTGACTGGGTGATCGGCGGCGATGGCGCAGATATGCGGGTCGGCGGGCGCCAGGGGATCGAGCCTAGCTGCTTCCAGACGGCGGGCTTCGATCTTCGGGATCGGTTCGCGCTTGTAGCCTTCGATCAGCACCAGGTCGCAGGGCGCCAGGCGGGCGAGGATTTCCTCGAAAGTCGGTTCAGGTTCGCCGCGCAGCTCGTGCATGATCGCGTAGCGCGTGCCCGAGACGATCGTGACCTCGTGGGCGCCTGCCTGCCGGTGGCGGTAGCTGTCGGCGCCGACCTTGTCGATATCGAAATCATGATGGGCGTGCTTGATCGTCGAAATATGGTAGCCGCGGCGGGTGAACTCCTCGACGAGGCGGACGGCAAGACCCGTCTTGCCCGAGTTCTTCCAGCCGGCGATGCCGAAGATGCGGGGGCTGAAGATGCGGGGCGCGCTCATGACAACACCTCCAGCCAGCGCTCGGCTTCCGTCAGATCATCCGGCGTGTTGATGTTGAAGAAGGGGTCGAGCATGCTCGCCCGCGTCGGATGCAGCGGGAAGGGAACTTCCGTGACGTCATGCCGTGAGAGGAAGTCCCGCACGCGGCGCTTCTCGTCGGTCTCGATCCAGGCGGCGAGGTCCCCGGCCAGCCACACGGGCCAGAGGCCAAAGACCGGATGGCTGCGGCCTTCGGACGCTGCGATCGCGATTTTCGCCGGGGCATCGATCGCGGCGACGAAATCAGCGACCAGTTCCGCCGGGAAAAAGGGGCTGTCGATCGAGATGGTGACGACGTGGGTGACGTCCGGAAGCGTGGCCGCATGCGCCATGGCGGCATGGATGCCAGCCATAGGGCCGGCCTTGCCCTGGACGATGTCGGGTATGAACTGCAGGCCGCATTGCGGCTCGCTATCGGCATTGACCGCCACAGTCGAGACCTGCGGCGACAATCGCGTGATCGCGTGATCGAGCAGCGAGCGGCCGCCGAGCATGACGGTCGCCTTGTCCTGCCCC
>NZ_JBNDHT010000219.1:0-6797 GCF_056755115.1 Rhizobium sp. SVR5-2C
GGTCTCGTGGATTGGCCGGTGATCGCCAAGGGAGAAGCGGCCATCAAGGCGGCGTTTGCGCAGCATCGGGCCAAGGGGAACCGGATCCTTATCGTCGACACGTTGTCGGATGCCGATCTGCGTATGATCGGCGCTGCCTGCGACGGCATGAAGCTTGTCACGGGTGGCTCCGGCATCGCGATGGGATTGCCCGAGAATTTCAGAAAGAGCGGCAAACTGCCGGCAAGGCAGGCAGTGACCCGCATGACCGCGCCGGCCGGGCGAGCGGTTATCCTTGCCGGATCCTGTTCGCTCGCAACCCGTGGCCAGATAGAGGCGGCCCGCAATGCCGGTATTGCGGCTCTCCGGCTCGATATTTCGGCGGTTGCGGACGGGAGCCAGAGTGCTGCCAAGATCGCCGACTGGGCGATTTCGCAGCCCGCCGACCGGCCGCCGCTCATTTATTCCAGCGCCAGCCCAGAGGAGCTTCTTGGGATCCAGGGAGCCATGGGACGCCATGAATCCGGGGCGCTTGTCGAGCAGACGCTTGCCGAGGTTGCCCAGCGGCTTCTGGGGAATGGCTTTGCCCGCTTCCTCGTCGCCGGCGGAGAGACATCGGGTGCCGTGATCAATGCGCTCGGGGTCAAGGCGCTGTCGATCGGCCCTGAAATCGATCCGGGCGTGCCATGGACCCGCAGCATCGGCGGTCCGGACATTGCACTTGCCCTGAAATCCGGCAATTTCGGTGCCCCGGACTTCTTCCTGAAGGCCTGGACGCTGCTTGAAACGGAGACCTCCGATGCATGAGATCAATCGTCTGCGCGAGGAGATATGCCGCACGGGGCAATCGCTTTTCGACCGCGGGCTGACCTCCGGCTCGACCGGCAACATTTCAGTGCGTCTGCCTGATGGCGGATGGCTGATGACGCCGACGAACGCTTCGATGGGGTCGCTTGATCCGGCGCGGCTCTCGCTGTTCGATGCTTCCGGCCGGCTTGTATCCGGTGACGCGCCGACCAAGGAATCGTTCTTGCATTTTTCCATGTATGGCGAGCGCGGCGATGCGGGTGCGGTTGTCCACCTCCATTCGAGCCATGCGACTGCGGTCAGCATTCTGCGCGACATCGATCCGCAAGATGTCCTGCCGCCGCTTACGGCCTATTACGTCATGCGCGTCGGGCGCTTGCCGCTTGTTCCCTATTTCGCGCCCGGGGATATGGCGCTCGCGGATGCCGTCAAGTCGCTGGCCGGGCGCCATCACGCCATGCTGCTTGCCAATCACGGGCCGGTTGTTGCGGGGACGACGCTTGCAAGTGCGCAGTTCGCTGCAGAAGAGCTGGAAGAGACGGCAAAGCTTTTTCTCATGCTGCAGCATCACGCCAAAAGGATGCTGACGCCGGAGCAGGTGGATGACCTGCGGAAGCGCTTCAACCTTCCCTAGGACCCTGCGGGCGGGCAGAACTTCACAACTACGGGAGAGCACTATGGCTGAAATGCAGGAGAAGATCGGCTTTGTCGGCGTCGGTCTGATGGGGCACGGCATTGCCAAGAACATCGTCGAAAAGGGCTATCCGCTCACAGCCATCGCTCACCGCAATCGCAAACCGGTGGAGGACTTGATTGCCCGAGGCGCGACCGAGGCGAAATCGCTGACAGAGCTGGCGGCGAATTCGACGATTATCTTTCTCTGCCTCACAAGCTCGAAGGAAGTTTCCGCTGTCATCGAGGAGATGAAGCCGGCGCTCGTCGCGGAAACGGCTATTGTCGACTGCTCGACGGGAGATCCGACGGTCACCGTTCGCCTAGCAGAAATGCTCGCCGCGCAGAATGTCCACTTTGCAGACGCGCCGCTGAGCCGCACGCCGAAGGAGGCATGGGAGGGAACGCTGGACTGCATGGTGGGTGCGCGGGATGAGGTTTTTCAGCGGATACAGCCAGTTATCTCCACCTGGGCGGCGAAGATCGTGCACATCGGCGGCATTGCCGACGGCCACCGTATGAAACTTCTTAACAACTTTATCTCCCTTGGCATGGGCGCTCTCTTCGCCGAGGCGCTCGCCCTTTCCGAAAAGGTTGGAATCTCCGTCGAGCGCTTCGATAGCGTCATTCGAGGCGGCCGCATGGATAGCGGATTTTACCAGACCTTCATGGGCTACGCTCTCGAAGGCAACCGGAATGCCCATCGCTTCACGCTGTCGAACGCCTACAAGGATCTAAAGTATCTGGAATCGATGGCGAATGACGCGACCATCGTCACGCCGCTCGCGAGTGCGGTGAAAAATTCCTATGCCGCAGCAGTGGCCGGCGGCGGTGGCGGACCGGAAGACTATGTGCCACACCTCGCAGATTTCGTCGCGCGGCAAAACGGGCTCGATAAGCCGGGCAACTAGCAATAACTTGAGCCGCATGTCGCATCGGCCGTCATTAAGCTGGAGACTGCCGCCTCCGGGCGCCTCATGGCGGCGCCGTCACGACGGCTTATGAAACCGCAGCCCATTTTTGTCATTCGTCCGGCGCTTAGTCTCTTCACGAGCCGAGGCGCCTGTATGTTGAATGGCAACTGGCGATACCGGAACGCATATCAAGATTCCAAGCAGTAACGTTCGGCAATTGAACGACTACAGACCAACAAAATCCACGGGCATACAGTACGACTGCGTCGTGATAATCTTCGGCCTCTGAAGAAATTCCAACTGATCCGGAAAGATAGGGTCCAAAGTCTGGAACAATCAAAGCCACATGGCGTTGTAATGCAGCTTTCCGTGGGAGGACAATTCAGGCTTCCGTCGTCGCCGTAAGTCGCGCAACCGAATGCGGCTCTATGGCTGGCCGCCTGATGGATTGCGATGACATTTTAATAAGCATGTGATTGTCGATGAACTTCTTATCGCACTCCCTCGCCAGGCAGTTCTGCTCGCAGGCGGCTTCGTGTCTACCCCACGATGCTGCTCGTTGGTGCTTTTTTGTCCAGGAGACGCTCAACAAGGCGCATCACAGGCGGCAGGGTTCGGGAGATGGCTTCGATGTCAGGAACGTCGCCGACCCGCCTCGGTTTAGCGGGTCGGGAAAATCGCATTGGGAGCCTGCGGGCTCGTTGAGGTGGAGACATGCGCAAGAGGTACAACGGCCAAAACGTCGCCCCGCGGATGGGAGCTGGAGAAAGCCCGATGGAAGATACGAGCCTAGCGGTGATCGATGACCACCCTCTATTCAGGGCGGGAGTAGCCAGAAGCCTTGGGGAGATGGGCTTCATTATCGTCGGCGAAGGGGGTAGCAAAGACGACGCCATCCGGATCTCCGAAGAGCTTCGCCCCGATGTGATCCTGATGGACATCTCCATGCCGGGCGGCGGCATCGATGCGATCCCTTTGATCCTGGATCGCGTGCCGAACCAGAAAATCGTCATGCTGACCGTGTCCGAAGCAAGCGATGACGTGTCAAAGGCGCTCAGCAGTGGCGCCAAGGGTTACGCGCTCAAGGGCGTCGGCTCGAAAGCACTGGCTGACATCGTTCGCGGCGTGGCGCGCGGAAAGTGCTATGTTGCACCGACGCTGTCGGCCCGCCTGATCTTGGGGCAGTTCGGATCCTCGGCTCCCAAACGGAAAGCGCTGGATCTTCTTACGGGCCGCGAGCGGGAGGTGCTTGAGTTTGTCGCTCAGGGCCTTACCAACAAGCAGATCGCTTTGAACCTTGGCCTTCATGAGAAGACTATCAAGCATCACATGACGCAGGTCCTGGCGAAGCTCAAGGCCTCCAACCGCACCGAGGCAGCGATGGCCCTGCGCGATGCAGTCGACAGGTGAGATCAAGGACCAAACAGACGTTGATCTTGTTCGCGTAGGACCAAGGTCAGACGTCTCGCCGGACCGAAGTCCAATCCCGGAACAGCTTGATGCAACTCGCGTTTTCGAACTAGCTCTGCCGCTTGCTCCTCGCAAGGAGGCCGGCCAGGGCAGAACGAAGACAAGGAGAATGTCATGAAAATCAAAATGATTGCCCTCGCCGCAGCCTCGCTTGGCCTGCTCACAGGCACTGCCTACGCACAATCGTCGACTGTCAACGGGGCTGCCGGCGGCGCTGTCACCGGCGCCATCGTTGGTGGGCCGGTCGGGGCTGCTGTTGGCGGCGTCACGGGCGCCATCGTCGGAACCATGATCGATCCCCCTCCACAACAGGTTGTGACCTATGTCCAGCAGCAGCCGATCCCGAGCGAGTCTGTCGTCGTCAGGGAGAAGGTCGTTGTCGGCCAGCCGCTGCCTGAGACTGTGGTGGTCACGCCCGTCCCGGAGAACCCGAAATACGCCTACGCTGTCGTCAACCACGAGCGTGTCATCGTCGAGCCTTCCTCCCGGAAGGTCATCCGCGTGATCAACTGACCCCCCCGACAGATGGAGAGCGGCAAACCGCTCTCCATTCTTTGGAAAGTGCCCCCGCTCAATGAAGACTATCCGTCCACGCACGGACAGCTCAACGCATGCTCGTCGAACTGAGCGTCTTGATATAAGCCGCAGTTGGCGTCACGTTGGGGCTTTGAGTTGCAAGGGGCAGGG
Organism: Rhizobium sp. SVR5-2C; assembly: GCF_056755115.1. Classification (NCBI taxonomy): domain Bacteria; kingdom Pseudomonadati; phylum Pseudomonadota; class Alphaproteobacteria; order Hyphomicrobiales; family Rhizobiaceae; genus Rhizobium; species Rhizobium sp. SVR5-2C. Next base: position 4,530 of record NZ_JBNDHT010000219.1, read on the forward strand.
GGAACGAAAAAGCGATGCAGCAGAAGCAGCGTCTGCCGGCCAGGAAGAGCAAGGTGACCGTCAAGGACGTAGCCTTACGCGCAGGGGTCGGCGAATCGACGGTTTCGCGCATCATGCGCAACAAGGGGCCTGTGGCTGAGGAAACGCGTGAGCGGGTGATGGAGGCCGTGCGTGCGATTGGCTACGTGCCCAACCGGATCGCCGGGTCACTTGCCTCGCTTGATTCCCATCTGGTCGGGGTGGTCGTGCCGTCACTTTCGAACATCGTCTTCCCGGAGGTTCTGCAGGGCGTCCACGCCGCGCTTCGCGGCAGCGACTACCAGCCTGTCATCAGCATCACCGATTATGACATCGACTTGGAGGAAACGATCGTCCGAGGCTTGCTGTCATGGAAGCCCGCGGCAATCCTGATCGCCGGCTTCGATCACACGCCGGCAACGCACCGCATGCTTTTCGAAAGCAACGTGCGTGTGGTCGAGATGATGGATATCGACGCCACGCCGATCGATGTCGCGGTCGGCATGTCTCACAGACGCGCGGGTTACGCGACCGGCCAGCATCTGGTGGAGCGCGGATATCGCCGGTTCGGCTATGTCGGTCATGATTGGCAAGCGGACCGGCGCGCGCGCCTTCGCTATGACGGGATCTGCGAGGCCCTTGGCGACGCCGGGCTCGGAATTGCTGCTCATGCTATGGCTGATGGTCCAAGTTCGGTCAGTGTCGGACGAGAGATGACGGCGCGCCTCTGTGCGCAGATCGCGAAAGTCGACGTCATCATCTACTCGAACGATGACATGGCCGTCGGCGGCGTGTTCCACTGCCTTGCCGCCGGTCTGCGCATCCCGGAAGATGTCGCCATCTTCGGCTTCAATGGCCTGGATATAGGCCGAGAGCTGCCTCAGCCCCTCTCGACGGTTCGCTCCAATCGGTTCCTGATCGGCCGCACCTCCGTGGAGAAGGCATTCGAGACCCTCGAGCGTCCGGCAACAACGTGCATCGTCGACACCGGCTTTGAGATTTTTCCGGGAGCCACGGCATGAATCAGCAGGCGATGACGAAGGCAGGATTTACCCGCTTTCACTGCCCGTGAGTTGATTGTCATGACGGTGTCAAGCTCCGGTACTAAACGGGCGGGTATATTGCCTCCTAGGATACTGCGTACCGCGTTTCATCACCTAACGGCCCCGCCATCGTGCGGGGCTTTTTGGCGAGAGGACTAGCCGTCGGTCAGGCTTTCATCCCATCGATCATGCCGCGTTGCTTAGTTCCATGTAAGCGGCAGCGGTCCAGGAGAAATCGAGCCCGCCGCAACCCTCGCCGATGATCGGGTCGAAATATTCGGCAAACCCGACCTTCTCGATAGCGCCTATGGTGGAGCGGCGCAGTTCGGCAGCCATCTCAGTAAGGCCGTTGCGGTTCAACCCGTCGATCAGCAGCCAGTTGATGATGGCCCACGAGGGACCCCGCCAGTAGCGCTTAGCCTCGAAACCTGAATAGGTCTTCGGCGTTGAAGGGAAGGCCACTTGCATGCCATCCGACCAGAGCGTCATTTCGGCGCTGGCTGCCGTCAGGATGTCTCGTTCGAGATCGAGTGCGAGCAGCGGAACGAAGCCGGCTTGGGTTGGGGCTTCGATGTCTTCGCCAGAAACCAGATCACGGGAGACGAAGCGCCTCAGCTTCGGCCGCCATTGCGACAGCAGTGCCGCACGGGAGCGGCTGTTCATCGCCTGCAACTCCTCTGCCTCAGCGATGCGGCCGAGTGCGCGCGCCAGTACCACGAGCTCCTCGCCGGATTTCAGCAGTATGGCTGTTGTCTGGACCTCGGCGATCTTGAAGGGTGCGACTTCCCATTGCCGCGCCGGGTTCCAGCCACAGGCCGCATAGGTGTCGACCAAATGGATGAAGCGTTTGTAGTCTTCGTCGCGCGGCCGCATGGAGGCGTCCACATGGCCGGTGTCCTTGCGCACGATGACGGTCTCGGTCGTGGTCGGCACCCGCTGCATGGCGACGTCCCAGGCAGGCGAATTGTCGCTGCCGCTTTCCCAAGGATGCAGCAAGGCCACGAGGCCGGTGCCCTCCGGGTCTCGGGCCGCATACCACCAGCGATGCCAGGCAAGGGCGGCCTCAAACAGCGGCATCGAGCGCTGCGCGGCGTTCTCAAGGCCACTGGCAACTGCCGCATCGTGGACGCGTTTCAAGGCCATGCCAAAGACCGGCGGCTGGGTGATGCCTGAGGTGGGCACACTGTGGGACGTGCGCCAGACGGCC
>NZ_JBNDHT010000220.1:0-6764 GCF_056755115.1 Rhizobium sp. SVR5-2C
TGGCGCGAGTGACGGGGCTCGAACCCGCGACCTCCGGCGTGACAGGCCGGCACTCTAACCGACTGAGCTACACCCGCGCATCGTGGAGGAAAGGCCGGAACGCCTTGCGGCACATCTCAAAATGGCGCGAGTGACGGGGCTCGAACCCGCGACCTCCGGCGTGACAGGCCGGCACTCTAACCGACTGAGCTACACCCGCACTTCATTTCAAGTCATCCGGAGCTTTCGCATCCTTTTCGAAACGGGCTGGCCGCTTCGATGAGCGGCTAACTAAGGGGTTCGCCTTTTAGTGTCAAGCAGGTTTGGAGACAAAACCATGACAGTCCGGAAATTGTTTTCAAAGCAAAGCCTAGAGCCCAGCGAGAGCGGCGGGCAGCGAGGCTCAGGCCGCCGGTCGTCCGCTGCATTTTACTGACGCTGGCAGCCGGTTAGGCCCGTCCGGCGTATTGCTCGTCGCTGACCTGCTCCATCCAGTCCGCAACGCTGCCGTTGAGTGATTCTTGGACCGCGATATGCGTCATCGCCGTTTCCGGGCTAGCGCCATGCCAATGTTTTTCACCGGGCGCGAACCAGACGGTGTCGCCCGGGCGAATCTCCTGAATTTCTCCTCCCCAGCTCTGAACGAGTCCCTTGCCCGACGTAACGATAAGCGTCTGCCCCAAGGGATGCGTGTGCCACGCGGTGCGTGCTCCCGGCTCGAACGTGACATGGGCGGCCCTCACCCGCGCCGGGTCCGGTGTTTCGATCAACGGATCCAGCCGCACGGCGCCGACAAAATAGTCGGAGGAACCTTTTGCCGAAGGCCGGGAACCGGCTGCCTTGATTTCCATGATGAGTCTCTCTTCGTTGATTGATCCGCTTCTGCAGAAGCTAGGTTATCGGTGACCTCATTTGAAGTGCAGCAGGGACGCGTTGCGCTCCGGTTTGCCATTGCCGCCCCTTAACAGGTCCACCGGACGGCGTTCTCGAAGAAGTAAGCCGCCGCCCTATTTTCCGGCGTGCGCGCTTGTCGGGTCGGTGTCCGGCTGATAGTCGCCGTGCGAGCTTTTTATTACGAATGGAGGATTCCCATGAAACAGCATTCTTTCGGCCGTATGCCGTTTTCGGTAAGCAATGTCGGCTTCGGCGCGTGGCAGATCGGCGGTTCCTGGGGCGATGTCAGCGAGGCTGATGGACGGGCGGCACTCAATGCCGCGCTCGACGCCGGCATGACCTTCATCGATACAGCCGACGTTTACGGTGACGGCCGATCGGAAAAGATCGTCGCCGAGGTCCTGAAGAGCCGTGGCGGCGTGCGCCCGATGGTGGCCACAAAGGCCGGGCGCCGGCTCAATCCACATGTCGCCGACGGCTACACCAAGGCCAACCTCGAAGGCTTCATCGAGCGCAGCCTGAAAAATCTGCAGGTCGATAGTCTCGATCTCGTGCAGCTTCATTGCCCGCCGACCGAAGTGCTTTACCGGCCGGAGGTGTTCGAGGGACTGAACGAACTGCAGAAGGCCGGCAAGATCAAGGGCTACGGCGTCAGCGTCTCGACGGTCGAGGAGGGATTGAAAGCAATCGAATTTCCGGGCGTTGAAAGCATCCAGATCATCTACAACATATTCCGCCAGCGTCCGGACCATCTGTTCTTCCCCGAAGCTCGTCAGAGGAACGTCGCCGTGATCGCGCGCGTGCCGCTCGCAAGCGGTCTGCTTTCCGGCAAGATCACCCGCGACACCAACTTCGCAAGCGACGACCATCGCAACTACAACCGCCATGGCGAAGCCTTCGATGTCGGCGAGACCTTCGCGGGCGTGCCGTTCGAAGTTGGCTTGCAGGCTGTCGAGGAGGTGCGCAAACTCGTGCCGCAGGGCGCCACCATGGCGGCCTTCGCGCTCCGGTGGATCCTCATGAATGATGCGGTCACCGTGGTTATCCCGGGCGCGCGCAACGCCGAACAGGCGAAAGCCAATGCGGCGGCTGCCAGCCTCGCGCCGTTGTCTCATGATGTGATGGAGGCCACCCGCGAAATCTACGAGCGGCTGGTTGCGCCGCATGTCCACCAGCGCTGGTAAACTGAACTGAAGACGGCTGACCGCGCCCACTCCGTCATGCTCGGCCCTGTGCCGAGCATCTAACTCCTCGCGGCCAGCAGATCCTCGGCACAAGGCCGAGGATGACGGAAATCGGGCCCGCAACAAAGCAAAGGCCGGGCTTTCGCCCGGCCTTCTTATTTCGTCCGGTCGATGACGGCTCAGTTCGTCGCGGTCAGGGTGACCGGGAAGAACAGCGTCTCTCCGGAAGAATCGCTGACGCCATCGTTGTCGGTGACGGCATAGGCCTTGCCTGACGCGTCGAAGGTGAAGCCTTCGAGCTTGTCGAGCACGTAACCGTTGGTCGCGGTCTTCAGCTCGTTGAGGAAGTCGTGGGCTTCGGTCTTCTTGACGACCGGCAGGTCGCCACCGAGCTTGGCGGGCTTCAGGTCGGATATGGCGACCTTGTAGAGCTTCTTCAGCTTGGCTGCATCGCCGACGAGGTTATCGCGCTCGATGACGTAGACGCTGTCGCCATGGGCGGAGATTTCCGACAGGCCGACCCAGCCGTTCTCGGACTTGTCGAGCGGATAGCGCACGGCGCCCCATTCCTTGCTCTTCGGATTGTAGGAGACGAGCTTGACGAAGCCCTTCTCGTCATCCTTCCACTCGCGCTGAACTGCCATCCACAGCGTTGCATCGTCGCCGGAACCGATGATCGTGACACCTTCGAAACCGTAGCGGATCTCATTGTCCGTCAGTTCCTTCGGCAGCGCGACCTCTGCCTTGATCTCACCCTTCGGGTTGACGTGGTAGAGCGCATGCGGCAGCAGCTTCTCGGTGTTGCCTTCCGAAGCGAGCCAGAACCAGCCCTTGTCATCGACCGCGACACCTTCGATGTCGAGCTTCTGGGCAGCCGCGCCATCGCGCTTGACGACGAGCGCATCGGTGATGACGGCCGGCTTCTGTGTCGCGTCGATCGTGTAGATCATCGGCTGCATGCCGAGAACGCTGTCAGAGACGGCGAAGAGCTGGCCAGCTTTTTCCGGAACGGCAGCAAGGCCCGAAAGCGCTGCAAAGCCGATCGGATTGCCGTCCTTCTCCGCGGTGACGATCTGCGGATAGGCCTTCTCGCCTTCGGCACGCTCATAGATCATGACGTGCGAGCGCGGGCCGCCATCTTCGCCGAGATCGGTTTCGTTGGCAGTGGCGAAGAGGTTGCGCTGCGGGATGGCGATCGCACCTTCGGGACCAATGCCCGACGGCAGAAGCTGAACGAGCTGCGGCTCAGCGCCGGTGTCCTTGTAAACGCCGACGACCGAAGCGCGTTCGGCGAGAAGGAAGAAGTACTGGTCGCCCCCGAACTTCGCGAGCTCCAGGCCCTCCGGCTCGACGCCCTTGGCCGAGGAGCGGCCTTCCGGATAGTGGCCGGTGGTGGCAACGGCGCGCTCGAAGGAGGAGCCCGATTCGTAGAGGACCTTGCCGGTCTTGTCGAAGATGGTGAAGCCCCGCGAGCCGCCTTTATAATCGCCTTCATTGGCGACGACGAGACGGTTGTCGTCCAGCCACTTTACGGCGTCGGGCTCGCGAAGCACGCCCTTCAGTTCGCCGGTGAACTTCAGCGCGCCGTCCTTCTTCGTGTCGATACCGGAAAGGTCCGTGCTGCCGGCAGAGAAATGCGTCTTCACCGTGCCGGTCTTGCCGTCGATGATGACGATCTCGTTGTTTTCCTGCAGCGTGAGCGCAATCTCGTCCTGGCTGTTGAACGAGACGAATTCCGGCTCCGGATCTTCCGGGGCAACGCCGGCAAGGCCGGTCAGGGTCACATGCTTGATCGTGCCGCAATCGACGGTGCCGCTCTTGACCTGGAAGATCACGAGGTCGCCGGCCGGCATCTGCGGGATCTTGCCGTCGTCGACGTCTTCGTCACGCTCGTTTTCGATGGCGATGGTGCCGAGCGTCTTGTCCTTGTTCAGAGCAATCGAATCCGGCTGGCCGCCGAGATCGCAGGTGTTTTCGATCTTCTTGGTCGCAACATCGACGATCGCCAGGCGGCCCGACGGCTTCCGCTTGCTCTCGCCGGTGTTGACGGCGACGAGCGCCTTGCCTGCGGTTGAGGTGACGGAGGTCGGCTCGCCGTCCATCATCAGGGCGCCGAGCGCCTTCGGCGCCTTGGCGTCGGTGATGTCGATGAAGCCGATCGCGCCGAGCGGGCTGTCGCTGTAGATCAACGTGTTGCCGTCATCAGTTGCGGTGATGATCTCGGCGGAGGTCGCCGACAGCTTGTCCTTGTCGGACGGCAGGTTCGAGGCGACCGGGAAGGACGCAATGCGATTGAAAACAGGCTCTGCAGCCGCCGGAAATGCAACGGATGCGAGGAGCACGGCAGCCAGCGCTGCCTTGCGCGATAGAATAGTCATGAAAACCCCCATGTATCGAATATTCGAAACCTGGGCTTTCTGCGGGACCGCTGTGACAGGCAGATGACAACCGCGCGTTTTCCACTCGTCTGCGCCGCCATTCAGACGCGAGTTCTCGCGATCGCCCCAACGCAAGAAGGGCCCGGCTTGCGCCGAACCCTTCGAAACCTGGACTGCCGGTCTCGTTACCCGGCGGCCAAGCAAATCTGATTAGCCGTTGACGGCGTCCTTCAGGCCCTTGCCAGGCGTGAACTTCGGCACATTGCGAGCCGGAATATCGACTTCGGCGCCGGTGGACGGGTTGCGGCCCTTGGTGGCAGCGCGATGAGAAACGGTGAAGCTGCCGAAACCGGCGAGACGAATGTCGCCCTTGTTCTTCAGTTCAGCCTGGACAACGTCGAAAACAGCGTCGACCGCGGAAGCAGCGTCAGCCTTGGTGAGGCCAGCCTTTTCGGCAACTGCGGACACGAGTTCATTCTTGTTCATGTTTCCACCCCTTTCAATGGTTCGAAACGACTCAATCTGTAAGCCAGGCACAGAATAAGTTTCATCAGGCCCGCCGCAACCCAAAAGCCCTGCAAATCAAGGAAAAGCAAGCACCTCCATGACGTTTTCACAAAAAAGGCTGGCGTTTTGCGCCAGCCTTTTCCCAGTTTTGCAGCAATTAGACGTCAATGTGGCAGATCGCCCTCAGTGAGCGATGGTTGTACCTGTGTCTTCGACGCCGTCGACCGTTGCGATGACCGGCGTTTCAACCGTTCCATCCCATTCGATCGGCTCCGGTCTGCGGACCAATGCATGCTTGATCACCTCACCCATGCGGGATACCGGAATGATCTCCATGTTGTTCTTCACGTTGTCCGGAATCTCGGCCAAATCCTTGGCGTTCTCTTCCGGAATGAGCACCTTCTTGATGCCACCGCGAAGCGCTGCAAGCAGCTTTTCCTTGAGACCACCGATCGGCAGGACGCGCCCGCGAAGGGTGATTTCACCGGTCATGGCCACATCCTTGGAAACCGGGATGCCGGTCATGATCGAGACGATCGCAGTTGCCATCGCGACACCAGCCGACGGACCGTCCTTCGGCGTCGCGCCTTCCGGCAGGTGCACGTGGATGTCGCTCTTGTCGAAGCGCGGAGGCTCGATGCCGAAATCGACGGCACGCGAGCGGACATAGGAGGCCGCCGCCGAGATCGATTCCTTCATGACGTCCTTCAAGTTGCCGGTGACGGTCATGCGACCCTTGCCCGGCATGATCACGCCCTCGATCGTCAACAGTTCGCCGCCGACTTCCGTCCAGGCGAGACCGGTAACGACACCGACCTGATCCTCGCGCTCGGCTTCGCCGTGGCGGAAGCGCGGAACGCCCAGATAGTCGTCGATGTTCTCGGCCGTCACGTGGACAGACTTCGTCTTGCCCTTGATGATCTCGGTGACCGCCTTGCGGGCGAGCTTCATCAATTCGCGTTCGAAGTTGCGAACGCCGGCTTCGCGGGTGTACTGCTGGCTGATCGCCATCAGGGCATCGTCGCTGACCGAGAATTCGCTCGGCTGCAGCGCATGTTCCTTGATGGCCTTCGGCAGCAGGTGCCGCTTGGCGATCTCGCGCTTTTCGTCCTCGGTGTAGCCGGCGATACGGATGACTTCCATGCGGTCCATCAGTGGGGCCGGAATGTTCAGCGTATTCGCCGTCGTGATGAACATCACGTCCGACAGGTCGTATTCGACCTCCAGGTAGTGATCCATGAAGGTCGAGTTCTGAGCCGGATCCAGCACCTCGAGCAGAGCCGAAGACGGGTCGCCACGGAAGTCCTGGCCCATTTTGTCGATCTCGTCGAGCAGGAAGAGCGGATTGGACTTCTTCGCCTTCTTCATCGACTGGATGACCTTGCCGGGCATCGAGCCGATGTAGGTGCGGCGGTGACCGCGGATTTCGGCCTCGTCACGGACGCCACCAAGCGCCATGCGGACATACTCGCGGCCGGTCGCCTTGGCGATCGACTGTGCGAGCGAGGTCTTGCCAACGCCCGGAGGTCCAACGAGGCACAAGATCGGACCCTTGATCTTGGTGGCGCGGGCCTGCACGGCAAGATACTCGACGATGCGTTCCTTGACCTTGTCGAGACCGAAGTGATCCGCTTCAAGGATCTTTTCGGCGTTGTTGAGGTCGGCCTTGATCTTCGACTTCTTGTTCCACGGAATGCCGAGCAGCCAGTCGAGGTAGTTGCGGACGACCGTCGCTTCGGCAGACATCGGGCTCATCTGCCGCAGCTTCTTCAGCTCGGCGTCGGCCTTTTCGCGCGCTTCCTTGGACAGCTTGGTCTTGGAG
>NZ_JBNDHT010000221.1:0-6492 GCF_056755115.1 Rhizobium sp. SVR5-2C
ACGTACGACGCCGCCGGCAATGACCACCTCGATGGAGGGAAACATTCGCAATCGATTGGCGACATTGATGTTATTGGTGATCACCATCAATTCCCGGTGATCAACCAGCGCCTCCCCCACGGCTTCCGTCGTCGTCCCGATATTGATGAAGAGCGAGACGTTGTTCGGAATGAGTTCAGCCGTCGCGCGGCCGATCGCGAGCTTCTCGGCAGCAGCGATCGAGCGGCGTGCTTCGTATTTCACGTTTGCCGTCCCGGCCGGAAAGATCGCTCCGCCATGAATGCGCGTCAGCACACGCCCGTCACACAGGTCGTTCAGATCCTTGCGGATGGTCTGCGGCGTGACGGAAAAGCGCGCTGCAAGGTCTTCGACCAGCACGCGGCCTTCCGCCTTGGCGATATCGAGGATTTCCGTCTGGCGCCCGGACAGAAACATGGCTTCGCCTCCCTTTCTTTCGTTTGGCCGGATCATATGTTAAAGCGAAAATTGCGCAATCGGCGACTGGCTGCCGAGGCCCGGAGGATCCAGGGGTGTTTCATCCCAAGCTGTTTGAAAATCGCAATGTTGTCGTAACCGGCGCCGGCCGCGGCATCGGTCTTGAAGTTGCTCGACAGTTCCTGGATTGCGGTGCCCATGTTCTGGTTCACACCGGACGGGACGGGGAGCGAGAGTTGCCGGATTTCCTGCTGACTGCGGAACAGGAGCGACGCGCCATTCTCGTCGCAGGCGATTTTCTGGCGCCGGGCGGCACGGCCGCTTTCGCTGCGAAAGCAATGGATAAGTTCGGCGCCGTGCACGTACTCGTCAACAATGCCGGCACGATGGTTGGCCGGTTTCCGGCTGCAGAGTTGACGGACGAGGAATACCATACGGTCGTAAAGCTCAACCAGACATCCGTGGTGGAGCTCACCCGCGCGCTTCTGCCGGCGTTGCGGGCAGCCCACGGTGCGGCGATCGTCAACACGGTTTCCATCTCGGCGCTGACCGGCGGCAGTCCTGGCTCGGCAATCTATTCCGCCTCGAAGGCTTTCGTCTCCACCTATTCCAAGGCGCTCGCACGTGAACTCGCGCCAGATGGCATCCGGGTCAATTGCGTATCGCCGGGTACCATCGAAACCGATTTTCACGAGCGCTATTCATCGCGCGAGAAGCTGGAGCAGACCCGCAAGACGATCCCGCTTCAACGCCTCGGCATAGCGGAGGATTGCGCACCCGCCTACCTCTTCCTGGCTGCGCCATCGCTTTCCGGTTACATCACCGGGCAGGTGCTCGAGGTCAACGGCGGCCAGCTTATCTGCTGATTTGCTTGGACTTTTTTTGGCATTTCACCAATTAGGCCCAACGTCGAGGTGCGGATGTGATATCGCTCTCGTTTATCTGGGGTTAACATATTAGAGAGTCATAATGCCGAAGACTGAGCCGGGGGGGACCGGTCAGGAACTGCAAAAGCTTGCCGCCAAGGCCATTGAGGCGAGCGACCTGCTCAAAGCGATGGCGCATCAAACCAGGCTTCTCATTCTTTGCATTCTCGCCAAGGAAGAAAAAACGGTTAGTCAAATCGAAGCATTGCTTGGCGTGCAGCAAGCCATGGTGTCGCAGCAGCTCGCGCGGCTTCGCATGGAAGGCCTGGTGAATACGCGCCGGGCGGGCCGGCTCGTGTATTACAGTATCGGCAATCCCAAGGTGACGACTTTTCTCGATTCGCTATTCGGGATGCTAGATATGTCGGACGCTGGCTGACCTGTTCTTGCGATTGTTGACGGCTAAGGCCAAAGATGGCTTGCTCCGAAGTCGGTGGGAGGCCAGATGCTCGACAAGCTTGAATTCTTCATCGCCCTTGCCAACGAAAAGCACTTCGGCCGTGCCGCCGAAGAGTGCGGCATATCGCAGCCGACGCTGTCGGCCGCCATTCGGCAACTCGAAGACCAGCTCGGCGTCATGCTGGTACAGCGAGGCTCACGCTTTCAGGGCCTGACCCCTGAAGGCCAGCGTGTGCTTGAGTGGGCTCGCCGCATCGTTGGCGACACCCGCACCATGCGCGAGGAGATGCGCGCGGCCCGCAAGGGCCTCTCCGGCCATCTGCGGATCGCCTCCATCCCGACGGCGCTTGCCATGCTGCCGAGGATCACTACGCCTTTTCAGGAGCGGCATCCGGACGTCACCTTCTCGATCGTCTCGCGCAATTCGCTGCAGGTGTTGAGCATGCTCGAAAATCTCGAGATCGATGCCGGCGTCACCTACCTTGAAAACGAGCCGCTGGGGCGCGTGACGACCGTGCCTCTCTATGCTGAGCGCTATAATCTCATCACGGCCGCAGGCAGTCCGCTTTCCGATCGCGAAACCGTGACATGGCACGAAGTCGGCAATCTTCGGCTTTGCCTATTGACTGCGGACATGCAGAACCGCCGCATCATCAATCGGCATCTATCCGAAGCCGGTGCGACCGCACATCCGTCCCTGGAATCGGGATCGATGATCGTGCTTTTCTCGCATGTGCGCACCGGGCGCTGGGCGAGCATCATGCCGCGGAATGTGGCCGAATCCTTCGGCTTCCCGGCGGAAATCCGCATGATCCCGATCGTCGAGCCAGAGGCCGATCATCTGGTCGGTCTGGTGGCGACGCATCGTGAGCCGTTCACGCCGCTCGTCTCCGCGCTGTTGCATGAGGCGCGGATACTCGCAGAAAGCGAAGATCTTCGATAGAAAAATCCTATCAAGCAACGGGACGGCTTTATTGATTACCTGCATGTTCCCTGAGAAACTTCCTCCACGATGTCATACCAAGTTCGGGGGAGCTGGTGTGGCGGTTGATAAAGGGAAGCCCTGGGAGGCCTGCCATAATGAATGCCCATGTCGCCACTGGCGATATTGCCGAGCGCACGCGCGCGATCGTCTCGAACCTTCGCTCTCTGGAAGGCCCGCTTCTTCCCATCTTGCATGAAATCCAGGATGAATTCGGTTATGTGCCGCAGGAAGCGCTTCCTGTTATCGCGCAGGAACTGAATCTCTCTCGCGCCGAAGTGCACGGTGTGATGACCTTCTATCACGATTTCCGCGACCATCCCGCCGGGCGTCATGTGCTGAAGCTCTGTCGTGCCGAGGCCTGTCAGTCCATGGGTGGCGACGCCGTGGCTGAGCGTATCAAATCTCTGCTGGGGATCGATTTCCATCAGACGGCTCTCGATGGCAGCGTCACGCTGGAACCCGTTTATTGTCTCGGGCTCTGTGCCTGTTCGCCAGCGGCGATGCTGGACGGCGAACCGCATGGCCGAATCGACGACGATGTGATTGCTGAGATCGTCGCGGAGGTGCGGGCATGACCGTCAGGATTTACATCCCGCGCGATGCGGGCGCACTTTCTCTTGGGGCCGAAAAGGTTGCAAGAGCGATCGCACAGGAAATCTCGGCGCGCGGCATCGATGCGAAGATCGTCCGCAACGGTTCGCGTGGTATGTTCTGGCTGGAGCCTCTGGTCGAGGTCGAGGTTTCCGGCAAGCGAATCGGCTATGGCCCGGTCACGGCCAAGGATGTGTCGCTGCTGTTTGATGCCGGCCTTGTGAACGGCGGTAGCCACGAGCTCTGTCTGGGGGAGGTCGAAAGCCTCCCATTCCTCAAGGAACAGACCCGCCTGACCTTCGCGCGCTGCGGCATTACCGATCCGCTTTCACTGGAAGATTATGAGGCGCATGGCGGCCTTGCCGGACTCCGCCGGGCAGTGGCGATGGCCCCTACAGACGTGGTCAGGGAGGTCACCGATTCGGGCCTTCGCGGACGTGGCGGCGCGGGCTTTCCGACCGGCATCAAGTGGAAGACGGTTCTGGATGCTGCGGGTGACCGGAAATACATCGTCTGCAATGCCGACGAAGGCGACAGCGGCACATTCGCAGACCGCATGATCATGGAGGGCGATCCCTTCGTGCTGGTCGAAGGCATGGCGATTTCCGGGCTGGCGACGGGCGCCACAAAGGGTTTCGTCTATACGCGTTCGGAATATCCGCATGCGATTGCGACAATGACGGAGGCCGTCGAGATCGCCCGCCGGGCGGGCATTCTGGGACCGTCCGTGCTCGGTTCCGGCTGCGCTTTCGATATCGAGGTCCGGACAGGCGCGGGCGCCTATGTCTGCGGCGAGGAAACGTCGTTGCTGAATAGCCTGGAAGGCAAGCGCGGCGTCGTGCGCGCCAAGCCGCCGCTGCCGGCACACAAGGGGCTTTTCGACTGTCCCACCGTCATCAATAACGTGATCTCGCTCGCCTCCGTGCCGATCATCCTCGACAAGGGGGCGGCTTTCTACCGCGATTTCGGCATGGGGCGCTCGCGCGGCACGATCCCGATCCAGATCGCCGGGAACGTCAAGCATCGAGGGCTTTACGAGGCGGCTTTCGGCCTGTCGCTCGGCGACATCGTCGACAGGATCGGTGGCGGCACGGCGACCGGGCGGCCGGTGAAAGCGGTCCAGGTCGGCGGTCCGCTTGGCGCCTATTTTCCGCGCGCGCTCTTCGACACGCCCTTTGACTATGAATCCTTTGCCGCCAAGGATGGCCTCATCGGGCATGCCGGCATCGTCGTGTTCGACGACACGGCCGACATGCTGAAGCAGGCGCGCTTCGCCATGGAGTTCTGCGCCATTGAGAGTTGCGGCAAGTGCACGCCCTGCCGTATCGGTTCGACGCGCGGCGTTGAAACGCTGGACAAGATCGCCAAGAACATCGAGCCGCAAAAGCAGCTCGAGCTCGTCACCGACCTCTGCAACACGATGAAGTTCGGATCGCTTTGCGCGCTCGGAGGCTTCACCCCTTATCCGGTGATGAGCGCGATCAATCATTTTCCGGACGATTTTCGCCCGTCGCCAATAGCAGAAGCCGCGGAATAGGAGCGGACGACCATGAACGCCTTGCCCGAGTTCAAAACGCTCATTGAAGAAACCGACTACGGTACTCCGGCTTCCTCTTCCGAGAAGATGGTGACGCTGACCGTCGACGGCAGGCCAATCACCGTGCCCGAGGGCACGTCCGTCATGCGCGCCTCGATGGAGGCCGGAGTCGAGATACCGAAGCTCTGCGCCACCGACATGATCGATGCCTTCGGTTCGTGCCGCGTTTGCCTGGTCGAGATCGAAGGCCGCGGCGGCACGCCGGCATCCTGCACGACGCCAGTCGGCGACGGCATGGTGGTGCACACTCAGTCGGACCGGCTGAACGCGATCCGGCGCGGCGTGATGGAGCTTTACGTTTCCGACCATCCGAGCGCGTGGGGCGGATCAGCCGGTACGGGTGCCGGAACTGGCGCGAGCGAATTCGACAAGGTCATCGCGTCGGTCGGCCTGACCGAGAACCGCTACGGCATCGATGGCCGCAATCATGTGGCGCCGGGCAACGGCTCCCTCACCATCGACTACATGGTACGCGACGAATCGAACCCGTATTTCACCTACGATCCGTCGCAGTGCATCGTCTGCTCGCGTTGCGTGCGCGCCTGCGAAGAGGTGCAAGGCACCTTCGCGCTGACCATCGAAGGTCGCGGTTTCGAGAGCCGCATGACCGCTGGCATGCACCAGCCCTTCCTCGAAAGCGAATGCGTCTCCTGCGGCGCCTGTGTGCAGGCCTGTCCGACCGATGCGCTGCGCGAAAAGACCGTGCTTGAGATGGGCATGCCGGAACATTCGGTGGTGACCACCTGCGCTTATTGCGGCGTCGGCTGCTCCTTCAAAGCTGAGATGAAGGGCGAGGAGTTGGTGCGGATGGTGCCCTGGAAGGATGGGCAGGCCAATCGCGGGCATTCCTGTGTCAAGGGCCGCTTCGCCTATGGCTACTCCACGCATAAGGACCGCATCCTCAATCCGATGATCCGCGAAAAGATCACCGATCCTTGGCGGGAGGTAAGCTGGGAAGAGGCTTTCGCGCACGTAGCATCGGAATTCCGCCGTATCCAGTATCAGTACGGCCGCGATTCGGTCGGCGGCATCACGTCGTCGCGCTGCACGAATGAGGAGACATTCCTCGTCCAGAAGCTGGTCCGCGCCGGCTTCGGCAACAACAACGTCGATACCTGCGCGCGCGTCTGCCATTCGCCGACGGGCTACGGACTAGGTCAGGCTTTCGGCACGTCGGCGGGCACGCAGGATTTCGACAGCGTCGAGCATTCGGACGTGGTGATCGTTATCGGTGCCAACCCGACGGATGGCCACCCGGTTTTTGCGTCGCGCCTGAAGAAGCGGCTGCGGCAGGGCGCGAAGCTGATCGTTATCGACCCGCGGCGCATTGATCTCGTACGCACGCCCCACGTTGAGGCTGCCTATCACCTGCCGTTGCAGCCGGGCACCAATGTAGCGGTGTTGACTGCATTGGCGCATGTGATTGTCACCGAAGGCCTCTACGACGAAAAGTTCATCCGCGAGCGCTGCGACTGGTCCGAATTCGAGGACTGGGCGGCTTTCGTTGCCGAGCCTTATCACAGCCCTGAAGAGATGGAGAAGTTCACCGGCGTTCCGGC
>NZ_JBNDHT010000222.1:0-6399 GCF_056755115.1 Rhizobium sp. SVR5-2C
CCCTTGGCCCGATGCTGCGCAAACGCCGCCTTGATGGCCGCTTCTCCCTTGGCGATCACCGGCCAATCCACGAGACCGACCGACCGTTTCGTCTGCCGCTGCAGCACGCGGACGAGATCGGGATCACGCATCGGTGTCAGAGGGTGGTCCTTCAGCGGGCTTTCCGACAGAAGACGATCGCCGACGAAAAGATGCCCCTTGTAGACCGTGCGTCCGGTTGCTGGAAAGGAGGGGCAGGCGATCGTCAATTCACCGCCGGTCAGATCCTGAAGAGCCTCTGCGACCGGCCCGATATTGCCTTGATCGGTGGAATCGAATGTCGAGCAATATTTGAAGAGCAACTGCTCGGCACCGGCGGCGAGCAGTTTGCGGGCTGCCGCTACCGAATCCCTGACAGCATCTTCGGCAGGGGCCGTTCTGGATTTCAGCGCGACGACCACCGCGTCGGCGGCCTGAAAATCACTCCCCTCCTCCGGCACGCCGATCAATTGCACGGTTCTCATCCCTTCGCGGGACAGCATGAGGCAAAGATCGGTGGCCCCAGTAATATCGTCGGCTACTGCACCGATGAGCAAATTATTTCTCCTCCTGTCAAGCCGGGTCGGCTGCGCCTTCCCAACGCGGATAAACCTTCCGACCTCGACCAAAATAGGTCTTGCAAACCGTTTTCGGGATAAGCTAACCATAGAGTGGCAGCGCTGTCATTACTTTTCCGCGCGCCGCAGGTCAAGCAATTGCCAGCTGCGCGGCAGTGAACGGAACAAGGGTCTGGAACATGAGCGAACGAGCAAGCTTGAAGGTCTGCGTCATAGGTCTGGGATCGATGGGCTTCGGTGTGGCCTCGTCGCTGCTGAGAAGCAGTTTCGAAACGAGCGGCTACGACATCAGCGCCGAGACGCTGGCGCGCTTTTCCGAGGCAGGCGGGCGGGCGGCCGCAAGCCCCGCCGAAGCAGCCGACGGCGCCGACGTCGTCGTGACGGTCGTGGTCAACGGCGCCCAAACCGAAGCGGTCCTGTTCGGCGATGATGGTGCGGCGGGTAGAATGACGAAGGGCGGCACGATCCTTTCCTTTGCAACGATGCCGCCGCAGACTGCCGAAGATCTGGCGCGACGCGCAGCCGAACTCGGTCTCAGCTATATCGACGGACCGATCAGCGGCGGTGCGAAACGTGCGGCAGCCGGAGAGCTCACGGTGATGGCTTCCGGGCCTGCCGAGGCTTTCAACCATGCACGGCCGGTGCTCGATGCAATCGCTTCAAAGGTTTATGAACTTGGAGATCGGGCCGGGATCGGATCGTCTTTCAAGATCGTGAACCAGCTCCTTGCCGGCGTTCACATTGCCGCGGCCTGCGAGGCGATCACTTTCGCCAAGGCGCTGGGCCTCGATATTGACAAGGTCTATGAGGTGATTACTGCGTCTGCAGGCAATTCCTGGATGTTCGAGAACCGGGTCCCCCACATCCTTGAGGGCAACTACACTCCTCATAGCGCGGTGGATATCTTCACGAAGGATCTCGGAATCGTTTCGGACCTCGGGCGCGGGCTGAAATTTCCGCTGCCGATCACCTCCACGGCGCTTCAGATGTTTGTCATGACGGCTGCGGCCGGCATGGGGAGGGACGACGATGCCTCGGTCGCGAGGCTCATCGCGAAGGTGACCGGCATCGAGCTTCCCGGCGAGCCTAAGGGGAACTGATGCCGAAATTTGCTGCAAATCTCACGATGATGTTCAACGAGGTGGCGTTTCTCGACCGGTTTGCCGCAGCTGCCAAGGCTGGCTTTACGGCTGTCGAATTCCTGTTTCCCTACGACCATCCGCCAGAGGTGGTCGGCTCGCAGCTAAAGGAGAACGGCCTGACGCCAGCGCTTTTCAATCTGCCGCCCGGCAATTGGCAGGCGGGCGAACGCGGCTTGGCGTCGCTTCATGACCGGCGGAGCGAGTTCCGCGCATCGGTGGATATCGCTCTAACGTATGCGCGAAGCACCGGGGTTCGCAGGCTGCATGTCATGGGCGGTCTGGCTTCGCGCAAGGACCCGGCTGTGGTGGAGGCTTATCGCGATGCTGTGGCATTTGCCTGCGACCGGGCCGGACAGGAAGGCATCGATATCGTCATCGAGCCGATCAACCCGCGGGACATGCCGGGATACTTTCTTGACGACTTCGACTTTGCGGCCGATCTGATCGATGCATTGAACAAGCCCAACCTCAAGCTTCAATTCGACATCTACCATCGCCAGATCATTCACGGCGACGTGCTGACAGGACTTCGGCAGCTCATGCCGATCATCGGCCATGTGCAGATCGCCTCCGTGCCGCTGCGCAATGAGCCGGGAACGGGCGAGCTTAACGATTTGCGTGTCCTGAGGGAGCTGGATCTCCTCGGCTATAAAGGCTTTGTCGGATGCGAATACCGCCCCGCAGGCGATACGCCCGCCGGCCTCGGCTGGCGTGACGCATTTCAAAAATAGGCGGGAAGTCGCCCATAAAGGCCTTTGAGCGCTGGCGACCGGAATCCTCTCGCGTATTGATACAATCTCGAAAGCTTCGCGCAGCTTTTAAGCAACAAGCGAAATATACGAGATGCGCTCCTCATCGGCCGCGCGTATGAGCGCCGCTCTGACAGATTCCGGCGGGATTTCATTGTGCAAGGCCCGGAGGCAAGCCCTGACTGCCGTAACATATTCTTCACCATCATCGCTCGGCCAATCGATGATGAGGATCTCTGCCGCGTCTCTAACGGTCCTTACAATCTTGTACTTTGCTCTGCCCCTCATGACGAGCGTCAGAGCTGGAAACTGATCCGATGCGTGCAGTTTCATTACACTTGGCCCCCGTAGCGTAAGCATATTAGTAATTATGCAAATCCCGTTCCAATTGAGGCGACATCATGAATTCCGGCTCTCATCGCCCTTCTTCCACTCCTTTTCCAATCGGCAAGATTTAGCGCTATGGACTGCCTTGCGTATCAAGTTGCACCGGAGCGCGAGGGACGCTCGATCGCAGAGACATCGAGGAAAGAGCTGCTCTTTGGCTGCGGGATTCTGCCAAATATGAGTATTACATACGAAAGATTGCGTATTTCAGCCCCACCGCAATTATAGTAATGCTTCAAAATTGTTGATTTATTATTACAAATGGATAAATCTGAAATTGAACATGATCTTCTCATCTTTCATATCAATTTCGTGCTTACATGATAATCCGCGGACGTACCAATCAGTCTTACAGCTAGGTATCGTGGATCCGCCTCAGCCCGCCATGTCAGGCGGGCTTCTTCTTGATGGGAGATGCGGCGCGTGATGCGCACGGACTTCGATCTGGTCTAATCAATGGGAGCACGGACGGGATGCTTGTTCCCAAACCCATCCCTGCCGCTGCGATGGCTATCTGAACCTGCAAGGGGTGAGAGATGAGAAAGCGAATTAGGAAGTCATCACTCCGGCACAAGAAGACAACCGTCAGACGTCGACCGCGCACACCTATTTCAAAACGCGGCCGAAAACGGCTCGTTCGCCCGAAATGACGAGAGCATCCATCCGACCCTGCCGCGTTCTGGCGACGATTGCATTGCCCGCAAAAATATCCTTGAGAGTCCTGAAACGTACTAATCCTTTTGGGCTAGTTTGCCCGAACTAAGCCTTCTGGCAATGTGGCCTCGGAACAGGGCATAGGTCTGGGGTAATTCCAGTTCCACGCTGAAGGGTTTAGAAGGCAACCCCTGAGGTGCAGCTCGGGCTCGCTTTACTTTGTAAGGCGAGCCCTTGTTGTGTTCCGCCGGTGAAAGCGTTGCGCGATTCAAAGGAATGGCGAACCGAGCGGGAATTGCCATGCGGACGGTGCCCTATCACCCTCGGCCGCAATATTGGCGCGGTACCGACCCGTCGCATTTCCCTTGGAACTTTGACGCCGCCGGAGGGTTGAACCTTGGTCGATAACAGAAGCAAAAAGGAGAATTCGATGCTTCTCAAGATCATAGCAACCACGGCTCTCGCGGTCGGTCTAGCGACCTCGGCTATGGCACAATCGGCGAGCGGCTCCGGCAGTGCCGGAGCTAGCGGCAGCGTTGGGGGCACATCCGGCTCAGCTGGCGCATCTGGCTCAGCAACCGGCGGAGTTGGAACTGGCTCGACCAACAGCGGCTCGATGAACAATAACACCGGCAACCCGGCAGTTATTGATCCCAACATGACCAACAGCACGACCAACAACCCAACCAGGTCGCCCAATTCTTCCGACTGCACCCAAGCCGCAAACCCGAATGCTAACACAAACAGCGGCACCGCTCGGACTATGGACAACCCAAATTGCCCATAAGCTGCCCAGGCTCACGCCACATGAAAGGACCGGTTCTATCCGGTCCTTTTCATAGGGGTACACGGTCCCGACTTTGAAACTCCGCCCACCTGAGCCGACGGAAAAGCTACGGTCGGCTCGCCTGCGGCAATAACGTCACTTACGCTTCACTCTTTGTACGATCGTTGGCCGCCTGCGCAATACGCGCGGCGCGTAGTCGCGCGGTTTTCTCCTCGCGCCTGCGCCGTTCTTCTTCAGCGGCTTCAACAGCGATTTTGTTGGTGTGCTCGAACGCCTCGATACGCTGCTGGACGGTTGGCGTTCTCCTGATTCTACTTACCATGATGCTCACATTCCACGCTTGGACATAGCTCCTACGACCCGGCGCAAAGAGACGGAGCGGCGAAGGTCGCAAAGCTTGGGCGATGGCCGCTAAATGAGGACTGAATTCCTATATTTCAAGGTGTCCAGGCGCATTGTCGTGTGGGCTGAGATCGAAAATCTCCGGCAAACCGTATCTTGCACCGCCGGCCCGTTGTACCCGGTGACTGGCTCGGCTCAATTAGCGCCTTTGCGACTATCCAGAATATCGAGCCCGCGTTGGTATTTGCTGGCGTCGCGACCGATCTGCTCGCACTGCCACCGATTATCTTCAAGATCGGCGCGCTTGACCGGTCTCGCCAATGGGTTGGAAATCGCTCGCCGGACAAAATCCTCGTAGTCCTCATCTGGCCGCCGGGTCAGGGCGTCAACGGCGGAGAGGATTGCGCCGGGAAAGCCATCCTGCTTGAGGCGGTCAAGTGTCCAGCCGCGACCCTTCTCAACAACATCATGAAGGTAAGCGACGGTCTTTTCGTCGTCTCCGCTTACGGTCTCCGCTACACGGCGGGTATGGTCGAAAAACGGATTGCCGATCTTGTCGCTCTGCCCGTCGTGCGCTTCGGCGGCGATCGCAATAGCCTGGTCAAGATGGCGCATTTTGACCGTTGCCCTTTCCGCGCTTCATCGGCGTTTTTCGCGGCTCTTTGGCGTTGGTGGCCGTGTCCGAACGCTGCTTGGATGCCGTGGTTGCCGGGCGGGTGGCGCCGCTCGCGCGAGCGCTCTTTGCTCGTCCGCCAGATTTGCTCGCTTGCTTCTCAGCCTTTACCGTTGTGCGTTCGATCTCCTCGAGCGCCTTTATCCAGTGGGACAAATCCTTTCCGTGCGGGCGCCCCTCCTGCTCCCAGATCTCGTAAGCGCGTTTACGTATCTGTGCCTCTCGCTCATTACCCATAGTTTCCTCCTGCCGCTCTCGTCTGATCGAGGTAGCGTGATTTGGCCGGAAGAAAAGCCGCAGCCCGTAGATTTTATTGTGCCGGCGCCGCGGCCATTTTGCGGCGCTGATCTCAGTAGGTAACGACGAAGTCGAGACTACTGCGGAAGAACCTTTATGAAGACTTCGCCCGCGTTCGGCGTCGTCGTCGCTTTAAAACCGGCGGCTGACCTGCCTCGACGCTCGGCGGTGCGCTGTCTTCGATGGCTGCCGTTGTCTCGTTGTCCGCTATTTCTGGAAGTGCCGACTCCGAAGGCCTTCCCCTTTCGTGCTGAGCGCGATCTTTGAGGAGGGCGAGATAGCGCTCGCGGGCCTCCGGCATTGTCATTTCTCCATTGATCCAGGATTGGATCAATGCCGCAAAGGCGGGGTCGGGGTCGATTTCAAGCCCCAGTCTCCGCGCACGCTCAAAGGCCTTCACTGCAGCCGCCCGGCGCCTTTCAATGGTCATGTGGAGCTCCAATTCTTATCGAACTGAAGATGCCATGATCCGGCGCAACCGCCTATATGCCTAGTTTCGAATATAGGGAAAAAATGGAAGAATGGACGGCCGCGCCCCCCAATTCGATCATCATGCCTGGAAGCCGCGGGCTATTTATCGTGCGGCTGAGTGAGGCCTTTCCCGGCTCGATCAGCTTGCCGGAGTGCTGCGCCAGAACCGCTGCCTTCAGTGTTCGCGCCGCGTTACGCACCTCCTCCTGCACGGCCAAATCGGCATCCAGCTCATCATGCGAGGTCGCGTATGGCTTCCAGTATCCGATGTAGCGGTCAAGCTCGGCGAGCGGTCCGGCGG
>NZ_JBNDHT010000223.1:0-6313 GCF_056755115.1 Rhizobium sp. SVR5-2C
TATTTCACCTGTTTCAGAGACGTCCTATGCCTATTTGGCAACTCTTTCGCGGCTGGATACCAATGGCGACGGCGTATTGAGTCGCGGAGAGCGCGCAGCTGAAGAAAAGCCAGGCATCCTAAAGCAGCTTAGCGATGATGATACGGCGCGCCAGGCTCGTTCCACGGCTGCGAACGACGTTCTCGCGTTCATGATGAACCTTGGCAAGGTCAGTTCGTCTGATGAGAGCTCCGCGGGCGGGGCGAGTGATCGCGCCTCCGAACTCTACCGCCGGACTTACGGCCAGTATGACCCCGATGTGGGGTACTGGGCCTAATCTAAAGCGATCGAAAAAGTCGGCCCTTCCGCCGACTTTTTTGTTTCTATGGCTTGAAGCAGGAACACCTTTCTCAACAGGGCGTTGAAAAACAACAGTCACAAACGGAAGGAAATCCCGATGGCCAGGATCATGAGAATCGCGGCACTCATTCTTGCCGCTACGGCTTCGACCGCTGTTGCGCAGGACAAGCAGACGGCGACGGCGGACTTCGTCGGTGAGGACGGCAAGGAGAGTGGCCGTGCGACGCTGACGGCTGCCGCCAACGGCGGGGTGCTGATCGAACTCGAGGTTTCCGGCCTTCCGGCAAACAGATGGGTGGCTTTCCACGTTCACGAGATCGGCAAATGCGATGCGGCCACGCACCATGACTCTGCCGGCGGCCATTTCAATCCCACGAAAGCCGAGCATGGAATGCTGAGTGCCAAGGGTTCCCACGCCGGCGACATGCCGAACCAGTATGTAGGCCAGGATGGCATCTTGCGCGCTCAGGTGTTCGACAGCATGGTAACACTCGACGGCAAGGAGGATGGCATTCGCGGCCGCGCGCTGCTGATCCATGCCAATTCGGATGATTATCGCAGCCAGCCGTCCGGCGATGCCGGCGCAAGGCTCGCCTGCGCCGTCATCAAATGAAGCGATCCCGAAGCCGCTAGCCGCATTCTTCAACTGTAGTAAAAGCGCTCTGCATACCAGTCCGTGGAAGCCATGGGCTTTTCGCTTGCGACCCAGCGGGCGATATCGCTTTCCTCCAGCAGACTCGCCGTCACCTGATCTTCCAGTCCGACGAAGATCAGATTGGTATTTTCCCTTAGCCGGGGATCGCTGGTGAAGCCCATCCTGCTGTCGTTGGCGCTGTGAAGCAGGTCCATCCGGATATAAAGGAACTCCGGCTCGTAGGTCATCTCGCTTTCCTCGTTGAAGGCGTGGGCGACCTCGATGACCGACTTCTCGGGACCGCTATAGACCGTGATCGCCTCGTTCAGTCCGAAAGTCGCTCCGTAAAGGGTAACGGAGCGGACGGGAATGACGCTGACATCGCCAGTCACCAGATCCATCTGTTGGCCGGAGAAGCCGATTGCCTGACCATCGAGAGCGCCTCGGAAGAAATAAGAAAAACGGCCGCGCGTCAGATAGATCGCTTGCCAACGGAACCGCACGTATTCATCCGAATGTCCGGTCAGCCCTTTCAGGGTGTGCAGGCACTGCAGAAACGTATCGCGATAGTCTGGCAACGGCATCGGTTATCTCCTTGGGAGGTTAACCGATGGAGAGTCAAAACGTTCCGCTGCTGGATCGCCACCTAGCGGCGGGTTATTCGTTTTGCGGTTGCTCCTTCTTGAGCTGCCATATCGGCGTCGGTCGGCGGCAATCCGGCTTGCTCTGCGTCGCCGGACAAGGGATTGAGATGCCCGGTCTGGTCGATCGCGAGTTTGAGGCGCTTGACCATATCGCGGCTCACGCTCCACCAGTCGCCGGTCTTCGTCCAGTAGCGAAGTGCGAGGCTGATTGTCGTGCCGCTTACGCTGTCGATGAACACCGCCGGGCTCGGCGTTTCCAGAACGCGCTGATCCGCTTTGGCGAAGCCGACCAGTCTTTCCATGGCGACGTCGATATCCTCGTCATAGGCGAGGGCGACTTTCAACTCGTCCCGGCGCGTCGGTTCCCGGCTGTAGTTGGTAATCGGCGTGTTCCAGAGCGTCGAATTCGGCGCCATGCGGTAGAGCCCGTCGCTGGTCTTCAATTCCGTGGCGAAGAGGCCGATTTCAAGCACGGTGCCTGAGACAGTGCTCGTTTCGATGCATTCCCCGACAACGAAGGGGCGCAGGATAAGCAGCATGATTCCGGCGGCTATGTTCTGCAGCGTTCCCTGCAATGCCAGGCCAATCGCCAGGCCCGCGGCACCGAGAGCAGCGATGATCGAAGCGGTCTGCACGCCGAACTGGCCGAGGACAGTGACAAAAACCAAAATCAGCAGCGCATAGCGCAGCACGTTCGCAAAGAAACGTGCCAGCGTTTGATCGATGCCGCGCACCCGCGAAATGCCTTCGAAGGCCCAGCGGCTCAATAGGCCCGCCAGGATCCAGCCGCCCACCAACAGTATGATCGCCCCGAGGATCGCGAACGAGTATTGGACGGCGAGCGCGCTAGCCTGGCTGAGCGCCGTGCGGGTTGCCACGATGGCGTCTGTTGCCTGTTCCATGCTGTCTGCCGATGCCCCTGTTTGGTCGCGATTTGGTAGGCTCTAGATGGAGCGGGCCGCAGGACCGTCAACCGGCGAGTTCCGCAGTGATCGGAAGCACGAACGGCGCATTGCCGTCGGCATCCGCGCCGCGTCCGATCGCTTTGACGGCTCCCACCAAACGGCCCTTTCTTTGAAGCAGCGCATCGCCGATCTCAACGATACGAGCATTGGGCGTGGCATGGGGCGAGGCGCTGCGCAGGCGTTTCACCAGCGCCGTCTCATCCTGGTCGGGGACGAGTGAAAGAGCGGCGATCAAGGCGGCTGCCGGCGAACGGGAAACGCCCATCCAGCAGTGGATGAGCAGAGGCGAGCGCTGATCCCACGCGGCGGCAAAATCGATCAGCTGGCGCACATGTGTTTCCTCGGGCGCGACGAGATTTCCCGTTCCCTTGAAGGCGATATCGTTCATGTACAGCAGGAGATGGCGGTCGGCGGCGATTACCGCGGGCCGGTGGAAGGCCTGTTCCTTCGCCATGAGGCTGATCATTTCCCGCGCACCGTTGCGCACAGCCATTTCTGCGATCCGGGAAAGCGGCGAAACGATGATCCGCGTCATGGTTTCGTGCCCTTGCGCATCGTCTCGATCGCTTCGAAGCGCTCGCTGTAGAGCCGTTGCGCCTCAAGCGCCGGCAGCGGATCGATCATCAGCATGTCCTTGCTGATCCCGCGCGGCTGGCCGAAGAACTTCTGCGCTTCAGCAGGCGTGAACCCGGCAAGGCAGGTCGCCTCGAAATAGGCCGCGATCGTGTCAGCCTTCTTGATGTTGTCCTTGAGCTCCCGCGATGGATGCGGCTGAAGGCCGAAACGCAGGTGGATTGCGGCCTCGAGCCGCTTCTCGACGGTCTTGTAGCCGCCACCGACGACCGCTTTGAAAGGCGAGATCATATCGCCGATCACGTATTCGGGTGCGTCATGCAGCAGAGCCATCATGCAATCATCCGGGGTTGCATCGTTGAAGCGCCGGAAGATCTCCTCGACGACGATACAATGCTGGGCAACGGAAAAGGCGTGGTTCCCGGACGTCTGGCCATTCCAGCGTGCGACACGCGCGAGCCCGTGGGCGATATCGCTGAGCTCCACGTCAAGCGGCGAGGGATCGAGCAGGTCCAGGCGCCGGCCGGAAAGCATGCGCTGCCATGCACGCGGGGCCTTTGTCACGCGCTCGCCTCGTCGGCGTTGGCAGGGAAGGCGAGGCCGGACCAGGGCGGCAGCGTCAGCGAAACGGGGGTTTCACCTGCCAGCAGCGGCGTACCGGTCGCGAGCGCCTCTCCCACGCGATCGATACGGACGATCGCCAGCCCCTTGTTGCCGACCACGGAGCCCAAAGCGCCGACCGGCTTTCCGGCAGCCGTGATTTCGGTCCCCGAGGCCGGAAGGTCGGTGTCCGCCTTGACGGATACGACACGCCGGCGCGCTGTGCCGCGATGCTGCATGCGGGAAACTACTTCCTGACCGACATAGCATCCCTTCTTGAAAGAAAGCCCGCCATTCAGATCCATCAGCACGTCATGCGGAAATGCGTCCTGCAGCGCGAAATCCGCGCCGGAGGTGACGACGCCGTGTTCGGCGCGGAGAGCATCGTAGAGCGTTGCATTCGCCGAGCCGCGATTGCCGCTGCGGCGCAGAAGAGTCACCCCGGCTTTCGCAAAGCGGGTGTCGGTCACGCCTTCGGCAGCGTCTTCGTCCCAGGAGACCGTAACGCCTTGCTCTTCCACCGGCGCAAGAACAACGGCAGCGCGAAGCTTGTACATGGTCAGCCGCTTCAACAGCGCATCCCGCTGGGCTGCGTCGGTTTCGATAACGAAATCAGGATCATCGCGCCAGATCATGAAGTCGAACAGGATCTTGCCCTGCGGCGTCAGCAGCGCGCCGGGCCGCGCTTCATTGGCGGCAAGGGAGACAATGTCCGTCGTGATGAGATTCTGCAGGAAGGATTCGGCATCGGTCCCGCTGACGCGGATGAGCGCGCGATAGTTCAGAAATACGGCTGGCATGGCGAAAACCTGTCGCGTTCGTTTATCGCTCAGAAGTAAGTCTTCGGTGCGCCCGCTGCAAGCGGTAGTGAGCCTAGTCTCCGGCCGTGAAAAACTTCCACTTGCCGTCCGGCGTGATACCGAGACGATAGAAGTTGTAGCCACCGAATTCCTGCATGTCGGAGAGGTCGCCCGCGGTAACGATGCGCAGCAGCTCGACGCGCTCCGGCGGCGTCAACGCCTTCAGGTCCTTCTCGGCAAAATAGGGCCAGACATACATTTCTTCGGGAGTGCCTGCGCCCACATGCACGAAGCCCGTCGAGATTATGTCGAGCATGATCGCGAGAATCTCGTCGCCCTCCGGATCGCCGGAAAGGTCTTTCAGCGCACCGATCGGATCGTCTGTTGGCTCACCCACCGTCACTTGCGTCTGGTCAGCGCCGGTGCCCATGAGCGGTCGCAGGCGTTCCAGGTCGCCGGATGCTGCCGCTTCCACGATCTGCTCGCGCATGCGGCGCACCGGCTCCGGTGCCTTGCTGATGTCGTAGATAACTTCAACCGGCTTGGAATCGTCGCTCGCGCCCGGCGTCTTATCGGCGCTTTGGCCGCTGTCCTGGCTCACAAGCGGATCCGGCATGGGGACGCCAGGTGAGGTTCCAGGCGGAGTCTGGGTCTGCTGGGCATTCTGCTGGTCGGTCGCCTGCGGATCAGGCTGGCCCGGAATCTTTTGCAGTTCCGAAAGTGCATTTGCCGAAGGAGCCGCCAGAACACTGGCGCCGAGGCAAACAGCGAGCAGAAGCGGCGCGATCGAACGTCGCGAGACGGTTTCCTTAGCGGTGTGCATAAAAACCCCTTATTGCAGGGTGCGCTTCGGAGAAAATTCGCCGCCGAGCATACGCTCGCGCAGTGACTCGAGCAGTTCTTCTGCGCCCTTCTCGCCGTGACGGCGGATGGTTTCGCGAAGCGCCTGAACGATTGCGGTATCGGCGATGATCTCAGGCTCGATACCATCAGCCATGCCATCGGCCCAGGCTTCGTTGTGATATTCCAGAGCCGCCTGCATCTTTTCGTGGACGATCATGTCGTCGATGTCATTGAGGCTTGGTTCCATCATCTCTTCCTCAAACTGCCTGCCTTACTGTCTGGTTAAGAACTTTATCAGCCTTTTCCCGAAACGACACGCCCGCGAGTGAAAACAGGTTAATTTAACGTCAATTTCCAAAGCGCGAGGTAATTTCTGTGGCGAGTGTTGCACCTTCGTTACGGTAGCGCTCTTCTGCCACGATGGCTGATTGAGTGCAATCGGTATAGACGGAAGCAAAAGCACGGTAGCCACGGTTGAACGCGGCCGTCAGTTTTTCCTTCCGCAGCGGCTCGTCCTTCGTCTCCGAATCGAGGAGCCGCTGCATGTCGTTTCGCCATTCTCCGCTGCCCTGCGCCTTGCAGAGCGTGCGCAGGTAGTGAACCGAACCGATCACTTCTGCCAGCCGAGACAGTTTGTCGTCGTACGGCACCACGGCGGGCGCTGCCGGTGCGGGTTCGGCTGCCACCGGCGGTTTCTTGTCCTGCGCCCACGCGGAAGCCGTCATTGCTGAGCCGGCACATACGGCAAGAGACAAGAAAACGCGTCGAACGGGAATCATGAAAATAGTTTGATACTCTCGCCATGGCCGGAACAAGGCAGGCTCGCGAATTTCCACCGCGTTATTATTGGCTTGATAGCCGCTCGGCACATTCAAGCACCGATTGGGGCACCGGCAGACGGCGGATCTCCTCGAC
>NZ_JBNDHT010000224.1:0-6247 GCF_056755115.1 Rhizobium sp. SVR5-2C
GATGATGAAACCGTAGAAATACGTGGTCTTTCGAGAGGCCTATTGCATTATGATATAAAAGTAGCCCACCTGTTGTTCGCAGCGATTTATACTGCTGGTCTATTATTAATGACATTATGCGAATATAAAATGAGTGGCTTCGCATTGGACACTGGCAACGTGATTTTCGACGTTCAAGGGAGCTAGTATGCGCAGTATTGCTATCGAGTTGATCGACAGAATAAATCCTCGCATGTCCGTTAATCTTCGTGTCAAGCGCCAATTCCACCCTGGCAGTCTCTCGGAGGTGGCTACACTTGTGAATTACCTGTCCTCCCGGGGAATTTCAGCAGCCGATACAGCATTTGACATCGGCGCGAACTCCGGCCTGTTCAGCCTGCCTCTCTCATCGATGTTCGCCGAAGTCGTCTCCGTCGAGCCCAATATCGAGCGCGCCCGTTTCTTGCAGCGTGCACTTCCCGAGAACGTACGAGTGGTCTGCGCTGCGTGCGGGAGCGGCAATTCTGTCGCCGTGATGACCGTTCCCAAACGAAAGGATGGGATCCAGCTCCACGGCTTGGGAAGCATCGCCAAACGGGGCGATGCTGCGCTTTTCCACACCGGCGGCGAGCCCGTCGAGCTTACCGAGTTCACCGTTCCCGTCGTTACCGTCGACGCGCTGGCGAAACTGGCGAAGGGCAAGATCTCATTTCTGAAAATCGACGTCGAGGGACACGAGGATGCGGTTCTCGCTGGAAGCGAAACTGTCCTGCGTGAGCATCGGCCGATCTTGTTCATTGAGATCGAAACGCGGCACGGCGTCGACGGCGTGAAGATCTTCGAAGAGCTTCGATCGCTCGGCTACCGCTGCATGTCGGTGAACCTCGGAAAGCTCGAGGCGCTCAATACTCCGGAATCATTTGACGCTGCTCTCGCGACACCCGAGATCATCAACTTTCTGTTCGAGCCCGAGCGGAAGTAGCTTGCGGTCCGAAGTCTCGTCCAGTCCCCTGCGCATCGTAGGGTTACAGCGGCGGCTCTGTCGGGAGGTCCATCTCAATCTCGCCGGTTTTTTCTGGTTCAGCCGCTTGGCAAGACGGCAAGGACCCGCAACCACTATGAGATTTTGATTTTTTAGCTGTGATCCACGAATGGAATGCCTACGCGCCCCGGGCCATTTTTGTTGGCAGAGTCAAGGCCAACGATATGGAGCACGGAGATGTACTTCGAACTCAAGGACGCCACGGCAGATATCCTTGCAAAAAGCCGTCGGCATGACGGGCTCTGCGATCTGCCGCTCGACCTGATTTCCTCCGATCGCGAGGCCTACGACATTCAGGCGACGGCGCAGAATGCGCTCGGCTTCGAACGCAAGGGTTATGCGATCGTCGGGACGAGCGACGTCTCACGCCGGACCCTCGGCCTTGCAGGGCCGATCTATTCCGAAATTCCGGCTTCCGCGCTGCTTGCGGGTGTGAAGGAATTCCGGCTCCCGCCGGGAACCATCGGTGTGCAGTGCGAGTTGGTCTTTACCATCCTCAGGCCCTTTCCGGATGCCGGCGAGCCGATCAATCTCGCGAGCGCGGCCGACGCCGTCCTCACATGCCGCCCGGCGATCGGCATTATTGGCCGGCGGACACGGCGGGTCTTCTATGGAGACAGCGCGGCGATCGCTGACTTCGGCCTCCATGTTGCAACCATCTGCGGCGACCATTCCGGGGCGCTTCCAGCCGCCGAGCTCGCGGACCTCGAAGTCACGACCTTTCTGTTTAAACAGACGGTCTTTTCCGGAAGGTCGGCATCGGTCATGGGCAACCCGCTGAACGCGCTCGCCTGGCTGGCAGGTGAGCTCACGGCGAATGGCAGGCAGCTCCAGACAAACGACGTCGTGGCGACGGGGTCGTGCACGACAATTCTTCAGGTGTGGGCCGGGCAGCATCTGGCCGCCGACTTCGGGCCGCTGGGCCAGATCGAGTGCGTCTTCGCCTGACGTCAATTCACCACCGAAAGGAAAGCATAATGCGGCCGCAACAAAAGCCATTCGTGATCGAGATCAAGAAGACCAGGCGTCTCCGCGCGAAACCTTTGCAGATGAAGGCGAGCTCCGGAAGCCTCACGAAAGGACAGAATGCAGACGCAAGCCCCGTCCTTCAGCGTGAGGATCGCGCCTGATGGTAAGCCGCAACATCCCTCATGAGTATTTTCTGCTTGATGCCGCAAGAACAGAAGGCCCCGTCGTCGGCCATCTTCGCGGCAAGCCGATTTCTGCCGCCGTCGTCGACCGGCACGGCAGCCGCTATCGCTTCGTCGGCGTTGCCGGAAGGGATCGCCAAGGCAGGCTCAACGTCCTCTCGCTCAAACATGGCGAGTGGATTGTCGCCCCCGACCTCGTCTACGAAAAGGCCGCCTAGCGTCGATGCCGGACGGCGATAACGCCCCCGCCGCCCTCTCGGCGGCGGGACAATTGCGTTAGCGCAACGGCTATTGCGATTTCTGAGGATCGTCCGCCGGATTGAGATATCTGATGCGCCACGGGCCATTCGTCGTAATCTGGATGATGCTCGGCTCATCGAAATAACCGAAATGCGCCGTGCCGGGCGGCAATGCGAAGAAACTGCCTGCGGGCAGTGCCTTGGCCGCGCTCCGATCGACGGTTTCGCCCATTCCGAGATTGATAGCCCCTGATATGACCGTGACCACTTCAAACCCAGGATGGGTGTGCGGCGGAACCACATAGCCTGACGGCAATTTGAGCCGCAGGGCAAACAAGCCTTTCTTGGTGGGATCGCCGAACAAGACTGCCGCTTCTGCTCCAGCGGGAAGCACCTTGGGGGCCGGGCCCCACTTGATATCACTGGGAGTGAACATTGGGTGTGCATCCTCTGCCGAAGCAAAGGAGGCCATCCCGCATAATCCGATCAAGCCGGCTGCGAATATCGATACGATTTTCATGACAAACCTCCCTCTCTCGCCGGGCCTTCCACCTCGGCTGAGCGCTGGGGCAGGCTCGCGAAACACAAGATAGTACGTCCGCGGGCCACGTCTAAGCAAGCTTTCCCGCTCATCGGCGCGAACTTCGGAAACGGCCCGATCCCTTCCGGAAACGGGCACAGTGATGCCGGCGCCGATTTGCGATTGCAGTGGTATTGTATGGTTGAGCACGAGAGGCCATGCAATGCAGACCCGATGGAGCACGATTAAAGGCACCCTCGCCACCTGGGCCGTGCCCCTGCGGCTGCATCTGAGCGTGATAATCCTGGCGCTTTTGGCTGTCACCGCTCTTCCGATCGTCTGGATCACCTACACTCAGGGCAGGTTCGCCGCCCTTTCGACCGGCGAGGCCCAGATGCGTCAGCTCGGGCTTCGCACGATCGAGGACTACCGCAACGTCTTCAAGGGCGGTTACACGGCGGTCGTGACTGCCTCGGCCGTTCCGGAGATGCTGACCGCGCCACCCAATGATCTCAAAGCGAAACAGGACTTTCTCCTGAAAGCCTTGCAGTCCTCCTTTCGCGTCGATGGCATCTATGCAGGCTATCCCGACGGAGGTTTCGTTCAGGTCCTCGGAGTGGCGGCGGATCCCGAATTCAGGGGCAACTTGAACGCCCCGGCGCAGGCTGCCTACGCCGTACGAGTCGTCAGCAGGGTCGATGGTCCGCCCAGCACGATCTGGACCTTCTACGACAAGGAAATGCGTCTGCTCAATCGCCGCGCCGACCGTGATGATATGTTCGACCCACGCGTTCGGCCCTGGTATCTTGCGGCGGTTGGCGAGGGCAGGACCGTGTCTGTCGGACCCTACGTCTCGGCATCGACCCATTTCCTGACCATGACGATAGCCACCCCCTCTGGGCCGAACAACCGCGTGGTGATCGGGGCGGACGTCATGCTGGTGACGCTCGGAGCGGTTGTCGACGTCAGCGCCCTTTCGGAGCATGCACGTGGCTATGTCTTTGATCAGCAAGGCGGTTTGATCGTCCACTCCGACAAGGATGTGATGAATGAGGTCAGGAGGCGGCTTCGCGCCGGCCAAGAGGTATCCGTGGCAACGCTGGCGCAAGCAGATCCAACGCTCCCGGTCGTCAGGAACCTGCTCACTTCGGACCGCAGTCTGGCGACGGGCGCGGTTGTCCGCTTTCCCGTAAATGGCCATGACTATCTGGCACAGGTTTTTCGCGAAGGGATCGCCAGTCTTCGCGGCGGCTATACGGTCGTCATAGCAGCGCCGCTTGAAGAGCTTGTCGGGCCGGTCGAGCGCAGGCTGAAGCGCAATCTGGCAATTGCCGCAGCCTTTCTGGCCACCGGCGTCCTGATCGCGCTCGTCATCTCCCGGCTGGTCAGCCGATCGCTATATCGGCTCGCCGACGAGGCAACGCATATGGGCAAGCTTGAATTCGGCGAAAGCCGCATTGCCCATTCCTGGATTTCCGAGGTCAATGTGCTCGCGAAGGCTTTGAGTTCTGCGCGCCATGCCATCAGGACGTTTTCGGTTTACGTGCCCCGGGAACTCGTGCGCAGGATCGTCATTGCAGGCCAATCTGCCGTGGGCACCGCTGTCCGGCAGGACATTACCGTGCTCTTCACGGACATACGCGACTTCACCACCATTTCCGAAGAGAACTCGCCCGAGGAGGTCGTGGCCCTGCTCTCGGGCTATTTCGAAACCCTCAACGAGGTTGTCGAGCGCCACGGCGGCACGATCGTGCAATATATGGGAGATGGCGTTCTTGCGATGTGGAACGCTCCCTTGCACGATCCCCGTCATGTCGAAAACGGCTGCTATTGTGCCCTGGCGATGAAGGCTGCGATCGACGCCATGAACGCCGCAAACGCTGCAGATGGACGGCCTGTACTCATCACACGCTTCGGCCTGCACACCGGCCAAGCCGTGGTGGGCAGCGTCGGGGCAGAAACACGCCGCCAATACACCGCCATTGGAGACACCGTAAACATCGCCTCGCGTCTCGAGGGCCTCAATCGCCAATATGGGACATCGATCCTCGTCAGCGGCGCCGTCCGCGATGCCGTTGGCGAGACGTTCGAACTCGTTGCTGTCGGCATCGTCAGCGTCAAAGGACGAACGGGCCAGACGGAACTCTTCGAGCTTAGAGCGTAGGAGTCAGCTCCTCGCAGTCCCACCGCGATCCGGATCTCTAGCTCTCTGGGATTTCAGTTGAGATCGGCATGATGTGCAGGTGTCCGTACTTGACTGACCTTTCCGCGATCACGTGCTCAGCAAAATGCTGCAACTCATTCGGTTGCCCCTTTAGAATCCCAACTTCGAGGCAATGACGGTCGTCAAGATGAACATGCAGGCTTGAGACCGCCAGAGAATGATGTTCATGAAATGCGCTGGTAAGGCGACGCGCCAGTTCCCGAGCCTCGTGATCGAACACGTAGCTTAAGACGCCAATCGAATTGGTAATTGAACCTGTTTCGATCGAAGCCTGTTTGAGACCTGCGCGGGCTAGGTCGCGGATAGCTTCGGAACGGTTCTGGTAGCCTCGGGTTTCGATAATCCGATCGAGTTCGGCCATCAGATCATCATCAAGAGTGACCGTTACGCGCTGCATGAAAGCTCCTCGAATAAAATTTTCTTAATGGCATCAGTAAGCATTTTTGCCGTCGACTTCATACTTTGCTTTCCGTAAGCCGGGGGTGTCCAGAACACTCTTAATCCGAGGACAGACATGCTTCCAAATCCTTTTGACGACAAACCAGCACAGATCAAAACAAAAGTCGTGATGACCTTTATTTTCCTGATCGCTGCCAACATCGCCGCATGGATTTGGGCGTGGACCGCATTCTCCGATCAACCGACACTGTTGGGCACCGCGTTTCTCGCCTACATGTTCGGTCTCCGCCACGCTTTCGACGCCGATCATATCGCGGCGATCGATAATGTCGTGCGGAAACTCATGCAGGAAAACAAGTCGCCCTACGCCGTCGGCTTCTTTTTCTCGCTCGGTCATTCGAGCATCGTCGTCCTGGCTTCAATCGCGATCGCGGCGACCGCGGCCGCCATGCAGACCCAGCTTGACGAATTCCATGAAATCGGCGGCGTTATCGGCACGACAGTCTCAGCACTCTTCCTTCTTGTCATCGGGCTCGCCAACCTCTTCATTCTGAAAGGCATATGGGCAGCCTTCGGCCGTGCGCGCCGCGGCCAGAAGCTCGTTGATCAAGACCTTGATGCGGTCCTTGCCGGTGGCGGTATTCTTTCGCGACTTTTCCGCCGTACCTTCAGCATCGTCTCGCGGTCCTGGCA
>NZ_JBNDHT010000225.1:0-6136 GCF_056755115.1 Rhizobium sp. SVR5-2C
CCGCCGCACAGGCTGTGGAACATTACGAGATCAGCCGCTACGGCACGATGGTCACCTGGGCCGAGACGCTCGGTTTAGGCGACGTAGCTGACCTCCTCGCGGAGACTCTTGACGAAGAGGAAACGACAGACGAGCGGCTTACCGAGATCGCCAAAGCGACCGTTAACGTGCAGGCCGCCTGATTGCAGGCAATGCGCCGCGAGACGTGTGAACATCCTTGCCGGGCGCTGCCTTCATCTTGTCGAGCGACACGGTAAAGTGCTGCCGAGCGGTCAAAACATGCGATTGCTGGGAGAAGGTGTTCCGTTCGTTTCGGGTATCGATACGCCGGAGATGGGATCGGGCGCCAAGTGCATCAAGGAACGGAAGCTGGCGTTAATCGTCAAGGGACGGCTGAAAGGGCATCGTAACGTTAACTGTCGATCGACCTTGGTCTGCGATGATGGCGCATGACCCTCAAGTTTCGTGACCCGCTCTACCGCCGCCATCGTCTTCCCGTGAAGTCATCGCCCATGCTGTGTGGCTTTACTTCCGCTTCCCGCTCAGCCTGCGCATGGTCGAGGAAATGCTGGCGGCTCGCGGTATCATCGTGACGCACCAAACGATCCGGCTTTGGGCGGAGAAATTCGGCCGGCACTTTGCCAACGACATTCGCCGTCGTTCCGTTGGTCGGCTCGGCGATAAATGGCACCTCGATGAGGATGTGCCGCGAGGCACCCGCAGCAGTGTGGGAGCCGAGCTGCACGGAAGATGAGGGTATGGCCCCTCGAAACCGACCGTCGGGTAGGTTTCAAACCACTGCAAGCTGCTCTGGACGCGCGTTTTACTGACTGTGGGCTGACGCTTCATCCTGACAAGACTAAAATCGTCTACTGCAGGGATGAAAGTCGGCGAGGTACTCACCCGGTCTACAAGTTCGACTTTCTCGGCTACACTTTCCGGCCGAGACTGGTGAGCAAGAAGGCCGGGGGCATGGGTGTCTCATTCGGTCCTGCGGCCAGTCCGACGGCGCTCAAGGCGATCCGGGGCACTATCCGTAGTTGGTCCTTGCACCTTCGCAGTGACAAGGCTCTCGATGATCTGGCACGGATGTTCAACTCATACATCCGCGGCTGGATCAATTACTATGGTCGGTTCTGTCCTTCAGCTCTCCAACCTACGCTCTGGAGCATCGAACGATACTTGGCTCGATGGGCTTCGGGAAAGTACAAGTCCTTGCGTGGGCATAAGCGGCGATCCCGGCATTGGCTCTTGCGCATCGCGCAGCGCCAACCTCGGCTGTTCGCCCATTGGCCACTGCTTCATGGATACGGCCGGACAATGGGAGCCGGATGATGCGAGAGTATCACGTCCGGTTCTGAGAGAGCGCGGGGGTGAAACTCCCCTGCGCCACTCGCCTCGTCGTTTCGATCCGTGGCGAGAAACACTGGTTCTGGCGCGCAGTTGATCAGGATGGCTTCGTGCTGGATGTTCTCGTGCAGAGCGGCCGCAACGCCAAAGCCGCCTGGCGATGGATGCGCAAGCTGCTGAAGGCTCACAGCCATGCGCCTCGGATCATAATCACCGACAAGCTCCGGTCCTACGACGCCGCGAAGGCGAAGATCATGCCCGGCGTCGAGCATCGTTCGCACAATGGAGGTCGTCGACGGCATGCCAGAAAGCGGAACGATCCATCAGCTCGTAGGAGTGCCTTCGGCTTTTTCCCCGGACCACGCGCCGGAGGAAATGTTCGAGATCGCCGAGAGGCTCTGCGAGAAATCTCGGTGATGCCTAGCGGCCTCCCGAAAGTATCGAGAGTCGCCCATCTCTGCTCAGAAGCGACCGTTGATTGCCACATCGCTAATGTCGGGTCGTTCGGGTCACGACCTCCAGCCTTGCCTCGAGGCACGCCGCCAGAAACGCTTCCCGCGCGACCGCAAGCGGAACCTGTCGCTCGACGGCTGCGTGGCATGTCTTGATCGCGCGTTCGTACTTTTCGCCGTGCTTAACGGGCCACTCGTTCTCCAGAAAGTCGGCTGCGTCATGCGGGTCCGTAAAGCTCCGCTTGAGACCGCTCTGCATCTGAACCTCAAGCGCATGGGACCAAGCGGCAGTCAAGGATTGCATTTCTCCTCCTCCAAAGAAAACATCCTCCATC
Source organism: Rhizobium sp. SVR5-2C (assembly GCF_056755115.1). Lineage (NCBI taxonomy): Bacteria > Pseudomonadati > Pseudomonadota > Alphaproteobacteria > Hyphomicrobiales > Rhizobiaceae > Rhizobium > Rhizobium sp. SVR5-2C. The sequence continues at coordinate 2,138 of NZ_JBNDHT010000225.1, forward strand.
TGAGATAGTGGCCTCGCGAAATGCGATCAAGGCACTCAATAGAAGTAGCTCGCCGAGCGCTGTTCGACTGCTCGCGCCGTCGATGGAGAAGCATCACCCTGCGGCCTCGTCGCCTGCTCCTCCCGGAACCGATCCCGGCCTTCTCCGTTCCTGTCTGGAATTCACGTCGTGCAGGCCAATCCTATGACCTATCTCGTCGAAATCCCTGCTACCTGTAACGGGCGCCTCCGGTAATCACGTTCACTCCGTTCGAGACGAGCTGACCAAGAAGTTCGGCGGTGTCACCCTTTACATGAATGCGCCAGCAGAAGGATTCTGGCTGGACGACGGCGACGTCGAATGCGACCGGATCGTCGTCGTCGAGGTCATGACCGAGACGATCAACAAGGATTGGTGGACGGCCTACAGCAAGGCCTGAAAGACAGGTTCGAGCAGGAGGAGATCGTCGTCAGGGCGATCGCCATCACGCGTCTCTAATGACTCGCCCATGTGTCACGGCGAGGACGGGTGAGAACGGAAAGCATTCGCCGGGCATTCTCGGTACGGCAACGGACCCGGAACGCAATGCCGGGGCCTACGTTTTTCCCAGGGAGAATTCCAAGGGTTCTTTGGAGGAGGACCACGCGATGAACCTGTTCGATGCCCGCCCTTCTGGTTTCGAAAGATGAAACGTGAGCGAGTCTGCACATCGCTGGACCGGCCCCGATCGGTGGAACAATCGAATGACGACGTTGTTATCGCTGCGCATAAATCATGGAGAACCTGATGAACCGCCGCACCATGCTTAAGGTGGCCGCAGCCGCCACTACCCTTCCCGCCCTCCTCGCGTCCACCTCGGTCTTCGCACAGTCGGCCGCCGCCATGGGCGATGCCGAGAAAAAGCACGCCGAAGACACTAAGAAGATCGGCTCCCTCTCACTCGCGACAAGCCGCGTCGCCGTCACAAAGGCGGGCGATCCGATGGTGAAGGAATTCGCCAAGTGGGAAGTTGGCGAACAGGAAACAATCGCTGACATCCTGAAGTCGATGGAGACCGGCGGTAAGGTCGAAGGTGCTCTCAAGCCGCCGTCCGAAGACGAGGTCGAGAAGACGCTCGACGCCGAGGGCAAGGCTTCGCTCGACAAGCTGAAGGGTACCAGCAGCGCCGAGTTCGACAAGGCATATGTCTCGGCTCAACTCGATGGCCACAAGAAACTGCTGACGATCCAGGAAGCCTACCTGAAGATCGGTCAGGAGCGCGAGCATCTCAGCGTGACGAAGCTCGCCCGCGGCCAGATCAAGGAGCATATCGACCATCTTGACATGCTGAAGTCGAAGGTGGGCTGAAGTTACGGGGCGAATGGTGACCACGGATGTACTGGCACCTCGCGCCAAAGGCCGGGATCAGATCCCGGCCTTGCTTTTGAGTAGCTTGGCCATCGCGACGCGGACCGTCTCAGGACACCTTAGCAGGCCATCTGTGGAACCACCTGCCTTGGCAGCCGTTTCCTTGAACGCCACGAGAAGGATACTCCATGAGGTTCTATTTTCATGTGCGGTCACAGGAAGGATACGACATCGACGAGGAAGGTATCGACCTTCTGTCAATAGACGCTGCTCGAGACGAGGCGCGGAAGGCTGCGAGAGAGATGGTCGCCGAACTCGTTCTTCAGGCGGAGCGTATCGACGGAATGCGCTTCGAGATCTCCAACCAGGACGGCGCCGTCCTGACCACTATTCCTTTTCGCCAGGTCATCGACCTGAACTAGGACGGTCAATCACTTTTTCCCGCGCCCGGCAGAGTGAGGTTACGGCACTCGCAACGTTTTTCCGCCAGTCGCAATGGCTGCAGATGGACATTTTTCCGCAGCGGGGCCAACATCGAACCGCCGAATACCAAGGATGACCCGTGACTGTAGTAGCCGCCTACCTCTATCGCGACGGCAAGCGCGCCGCCGTCCTTTCCCTCGATGATCCCAAGCCGCCCGAAGCAGCAAATGAGTTCGCCTGGATCGGGCTTCACGATCCAACGAAGGAAGAGCTGGCGGTCCTGCAGACGGCATTCCATTTGCACGCCTTGGCGATCGAGGACGCTCTCGACATGAGGCAGGTTCCCAAGGTCGAAGTGTACGGCCACCAGATCTTCGTGATCGCGAAGACAGCCCATCTTGACGGTGACGAGATCGAGTACGGAGAGACGGCGATCTTCGTTGGCCCCAGGCACATAATCTCCGTCCGGCACGGTTCCGACCGTGGGCACAGCGAACTTCGCAGGCAACTCGAGGAGGCGCCGCAGATTCTCAAGAACGGGCCGGACTACGTGCTGCATGGCATCCTCGACTTCATCGTCGACGGGTACCTGCCTGTCGTCCAGACGATCGAGGATCACGTGCTGGCGATGGAACATGACATGCTCGATGCCTTCCTTGGGCGTCGGGAGATCAAGCGCCTTTTTAAACTGCGTCGGCAGTTGATCCGCTTCCAGCGGGTTCTTGGGCCGATGACGGAGGTCTGTGGGAAGCTGGTCCATATCGACCTTCCCTGTATCGACGCCGAGGCCCAGAACTATTTCAGGGACGTCCTTGATCACGCGCGGCGGGTCGAAGGGATGGTCGGCGGCCTCAAGGACGTCATCACGTCCGTCTTCGAGGCGAGCAATCTCCTCGAGCAGCAGCGCCAGGGCACCATCACCCGCCAGCTCGCGGCATGGGCTGCAATCGCCGCAGTCCCGACTGCGATCGCCGGGATCTACGGGATGAACTTCGACAACATGCCAGAATTGAAGACCGAGTACGGATACTTCGTCGTGCTTGCTGTCATCGCATCGTTGTGCGGCTTCCTTTACGCCCGGTTTAGGCGATCCGGCTGGCTCTGACGGCGTCGTCGAGCCATTTGCCGGGAACCTGGACTGTGCAGGATCGTTTCTTCGGCAATCAGGAGAACCTCATGGCACGATACCCCGATTCGAGGCGTTCCGGCGACATCAAGGCGACGCCGGATACTCCGACGCTAATTCCGACCAACCCGAGAGTGAAAGCGATACTCTGGTCGCTGGTCGCCGCGATGGCCGTGCTCGTGATGATCGCGATGTTTGCCTCCGATGTGCTTTGAACCTTCCAACAAGAACCACTTGAAAGACCCGCGACCCGGCGCACAGCTTGGGGATGTTCGATAGCCAAGTAGCCGGGGGTGGACACCGCATTCATCGATGCCCACACCTGTAACCCGCGGATCCTGGTTCGTCAGTGGTCTCGCCCCGTCTGCAAGGATTCCCGGTCTCGGCTGGATGCTGGCTCCATGACGGCGCGGCAGTTGCGATTCACGTCGGTTGCCGAAGAGCGGTTTGTTCGAGAGCGTTCGCCGAACGACCGACATCGTTCCGCCTCCGACGAACCCGCAGACTCGCGCGGCTGTGTCACAGCCTGGCGCACTGTGCGACTACTGGGCGGTGAAGAAGGTCAGCAGGACCTTGCCCTTCTCGCCAAGCAGGCAGGCGAACCGGTCGGGCTTTCCGGTCGTTTCCTTGCGGGCGATGTACGCTTCGCCCAGAATGACCGTCTTGACTGGCACGTCCTCGACCTTCGTGTCGGCCTTGCTGATCGCCAGGCTCTCCATGTCCATGACAAGATCCGTGATTTCCGGCGATCTTTCTTGAAGAGCGAGAAGGCCGGTGGATTTGCATGCATTGACTGCCGGATCCTCGGCAGCCTGGGCGCATGCGTTTCCTGAGAGAAGGCTGAGCGCGACGACCGTCGTGGCGAAAGGGATGACTTTCATGTGGCCTCCTGGAGCCCGCGACGAGCGCGGGCTGAATTTGGACTGTGCTGGACGGCTTGCAGCTACGCCTTGTCGACGACCTTCTTGACAGCGTCCTTGACCTTGCCTTTGGCAACCTGGGCCTTGCCCTTGGCTTCCTGAACACTGCCCTTTGCCTGCTCTTCGTGATTGTCGGCGGCCTTGCCGACCCCCTGACGCGCCTTGCCAGCGATTTCGTTCGTCTTGCCTTTGATCTTGTCCGAT
>NZ_JBNDHT010000226.1:0-6068 GCF_056755115.1 Rhizobium sp. SVR5-2C
TGACAAGCGCACCCTTTGTTACCATACCTAACAGTTGATGATTGCTCGCAATCTTGAACCGGTGAACGGCCTATGCCATAGGCAAATTCCCAATTGGATCATTAGGGGGCAAAATATGGCTCAAGCAACAGGCCTCATGTCAGGCAAGCGCGGCGTTATCATGGGCGTCGCCAACAATCGTTCGATTGCGTGGGGCATTGCCAAAGCCATTCATGCACAGGGCGGGGAAATCGCCTTTACATATCAGGGCGATGCTCTGAAAAAACGCGTCGAACCGCTGGCTGCCGAACTCGGCGGCGTGCTTGCCGGTCACTGCGATGTCAGCGACGAAGCGAGCATCGAGGAGGTTTTCGCCAACGTCGAAAAGATGTGGGGCAAGATCGACTTCGTCGTTCATGCAATCGGCTTCTCGGACAAGGACGAACTGACCGGCCGCTACGTCGATACCTCGCCGGACAATTTCGCCAAGACGATGCAGATCTCCGTCTATTCGTTCACGTCCGTGGCGCGCCGCGCCGAGAAGTTGATGACGGATGGCGGCTCGCTGCTGACGCTCACCTATTATGGCGCCGAGAAGGTCATGCCCAATTATAATGTCATGGGTGTCGCGAAGGCCGCTCTCGAAGCCAGCGTCAAGTATCTGGCAGTCGATCTCGGACCGAAGAACATCCGCGTCAATGCGATCTCGGCAGGCCCGATCAAGACGCTCGCAGCATCCGGTATCGGCGATTTCCGCTACATCCTGAAATGGAATGAGTACAATGCGCCCCTGCGCCGTACGGTTACCATCGAGGAAGTGGGCGACGTCGGCCTTTACATGCTGTCGGATCTCGCGCGTTCGGTCACCGGTGAAGTGCACCACGCCGACAGCGGCTATCATGTGATCGGCATGAAGGCGGTAGACGCGCCGGATATTTCGGTTATCAAGGACTGACCGAAGTCCAATCAAACGGAATCTGCCTTGCTCATCTACGTCGTCCGACATGGTCAGACCGACTGGAATGCCGAACGTCGTCTGCAAGGCCAGAAGGATATTCCGCTGAATGCCATCGGCCGCGAACAGGCGCGGCTGAACGGCGTCAACATGGCCGAGCTTCTGAAAGTCGAGGCAATCCCCTTCGATTTCGTTGCAAGTCCGCTCGGACGCACGCGGGAGACGATGGAGATCATGCGGACCGCCATGGGACTGGCACCGAAGGACTACCGGACCGACGAGCGGTTGGTCGAAGTTTCCTTCGGGGATTGGGAAGGCTTCACGATCAGGGAGCTGAAGGCGACGCAACGCCAACGCATTATCGAACGCAACCTCAACAAGTGGGATTTCATCCCGCCCGGCGACGACGCGGAAAGCTACGAGATCATGTCGTGGCGTACCCGCTCCTGGTTGAATTCACTCGAGCGTCCAACCGTCTGCGCCACGCACGGCGGCGTCATCAGGAGCCTTTTCAAGATGATCGCGGATTTACCGAAGCATGAGGCTGCCGAGGGGGAAATTCCGCAGGACCGTATCCTGAAAATCGACACTGCGGAGAGGCTTATCGGTTGGCTCTAGCCGCCGTCACTGGACAATATCGAGGTCGTTGATCACCCGCTTGCCGTCCACTTCCGTGTAGAAGATCACAACCTTCACGCCAGCCTTCAGTCCGTCGAAGTTAAATTCCTCTGGAGCCTGATAGGTCTTGCCGTCATCGAGCGTCAGGCTGAGGTTGGTCATGTCGACCTTCTTGATCGTCGCTTCGACGTCGGCACTTTCCGCAAAGCCGCTGATGGGCGAGAGGAAACTTGCTGTAGCCAGCAGCGTGGCAACAAAAAAACGCATTGCAGCAAACCTCTTCAGACTCGTCGCTAACATCCGATCAAGCACAGCTAAACTCCTGAATATGGCGAAAATTGCCCGTAAGAATGACTTCGCGCGCCCAATTGATGAACAGCATTTAAACGATAATCAAGGGCAGCCACTCTCCATTAGTCTTTTCTTAAATATTGGTAACAAACGAGCATGAAATCGTAAATTAACTCGTTCTCCCTAGAGTTGTCCGAAAAAGAAGGGAGATATACTGTGCTTTTCGGGCTGGGCGGCAAGATTCAGTTGCGGCGGGTATTCAAAAATACCCGTGTTTCACTGCTCGTGTCGGCTCTTGTGGCATTTGTCGTTGTCGTAGTCGGTTTCACGCTCGATCATGCAAATACCGCGGCGCATCTTCGCGAATTGCAAATTCGCACGGAAAACGAAGCAAGCCTCCTTCAAGCACGGCTGGTAGCGCAGATCGACATCGACATCACTGTTGTCCGCGATCTCGCCAACGTGATTTCGCTGAGCGCGAACAGCAACGAAGAGGAAATGAATCGGCAGATAAACTGGTTGCTCATCCAGAATCCGCATTTCCTCAGTATAGCCGTCGCACCCAATTTCGTGGTCAGCAACGTCTTTCCGCCGCAATCCGGCAAGGACCGCATCGGCAAGGACGTAGGCGAATTGCAAATGCGGCGCCATCCCGTCACCTACTATACCAGAGACCAGCAGGCGCGCTTTTACGGTCCCATCAAGACCACGGGCGGCACGGATGCCTTTGCGATCTTCTTCCCGATTTTCGTCAAGGATAAGGGGCAGCGTAAGGTCTGGGGTGCGGTCGAAGTCGCAATCGACCGGGACATGTTCTACGAAAACACCGGCCTGACGCCTGCTCACAATATTGAAAACCAGCGGCGTTACCCGCATCTCGATCATCTTTCGATCGCCTTGCGCGACCTGAACACCGCTGCGGCGGGCAAGGCTCTTCCCTTCTTCGGCAGCGCCGATGTGCTTGACAAGCAGCCCGTCCGTCGCGAGATCGAATTTGCGGGCGGTCGCTGGGAACTTTCTGCCGCTCCGACAAGCGGATGGAACGTTCCCCCGCCGAACCAGGTTCAGCTTCGCTTGATCATTGTCGCGGCTGGCTGCGTCATCATCGTTCCTATCTTCCTGGCCACGCTGCTCCTTGGCGAGCGCAACCGCAACGTCAGCGAGCTCGAAGCTCGCGAGGCGAAACTGCTCGAGCTTTCCCAGCGGCTGGATCTTGCGCTGGATTCATCCAATATCGGCATTTGGGAGCTTCAGGATCACGGGCACCGCCTCTATTGGGACGCACGCGCTTCAGCCCTTTACGGTGAGGCATCGGGCGAGGGAAGCCGGCCGCTCGAGACCTGGCTTGAAGCGATCGTGCCGGGGGACCGGCCGATCGCCGAGATGCACTTCTTCAATTGCAGCGTCGCCGGCACCTCCTGCACGGCACAGTATCGTGTCGGGCTCGCCGACGGAAGCATCCGGCATCTGCGATCCGTCGGCGCCTTCTACACTGATGCAGGCGGAATCGGCCGAACGATCGGCATCGTCGCGGACGTGACTGCAGACGCAGAGGCGGCCGAAATGCTGCGGAAGGCCAAGGAAACCAGCGACACTAAGAATGCCGAACTGGAACAGGCGCTGGACGAACTCTCCTGCCGCGAAGCGGAACTTGCGGAGCTTTCCACCCGCCTTGATCTCGCACTCGATGCAAATCTGTGCGGCATCTGGGAAACGACGCTGGGCGTCGAAGGCTCCATGTGGGACGAGCGCATGTACGAACTCTATGGGCTGGAGCCACGGCGTGGCTTCATGACCCAGGATGTCTGGCTCTCCTGCATTCATCCGGAGGACCGTGGCCTTGCACTCGAAAGTGCGGAGCATTTCAAGCAGGTTGGCGACACCCATACGCTTATCTGCCGCGTACCGACCGCAGACGGCGGTGTTCGCTACGTCCGCTCCACCGGCAAGGTGCACCAAACCGCGACGGGACAGGCGAAGCTGATCGGCGTGGCCTTCGACGCTACCGAAGACGCGCTGCTGACGCTTCAGCTCAAGGCGGCAAAGGACGACGCGGTTTCCAAGAACATCGAACTAGAACGAGCCAAGGATCGAATAGAGCACAATTCGCTGCACGACCCGCTGACCGCACTTGCCAACCGGCGCAAGCTCGATATCGCGCTTGAAAACCTGACCTTCGACAGCCGGTCGCAGCGGCAGAAATTCGCCATCCTCCATATCGACCTCGATCGTTTCAAGCAAATCAACGACACGCTCGGGCATGCCGCGGGCGATGCGATGCTGGTGCATGCGTCAAAGGTGCTTTCGCAGAATGCCCAAGTCAGCAATGTCGTTGCGCGCATCGGCGGCGACGAATTCGTCATTCTGGTCCTCGATGCCAACGCCGAGGATATGACTGAACTTGCGGCCCGGATCATCGAGGAAATGCGCCAGCCGATCAATTTCGAGGGCTTCGCCTGCCGCTGCGGCGTTTCGATCGGCATCGCCCTTGCAGACGGCATCGATGTCGACGCTCGCCAGGTTCTGATCAACGCCGATATCGCGCTCTATCGTGCAAAGAGCCTGGGCCGGAACCGCTACGAGTTCTTCAACCAGAACCTCCAGGCCGACGTCGTCAACAGCAAGCGCACCGCCGACGAAATCCTTGCCGGGCTCGAAAACGGCGAATTCACGGCCTGGTACCAGCCGCAGTTCTGCGCCAGGACGATGCGGCTGACGGGCGTCGAAGCGCTGGTGCGCTGGAACCACCCGTCCCATGGTCTTCTGACGCCCGACAAGTTCCTGCGCATCGCCGACGAGATCAACGTCGTGCAGGTGCTTGACCGCATCGTTCTCGAAACCGCGCTCAAGGACAAGATGCGCTGGGCGGCACTCGGCGTTGCCGTACCGCAGGTCTCGGTCAATGTTTCGGCGCGCCGGCTGCATGACGGAAGCCTGTTCGAGTCGCTACTCGACCTGCAGATCGCTCCCGGCGAGCTCTCCTTCGAGCTGGTCGAATCGATCTTCCTCGACGAGAGCGAGGATGTGGCGGCGCACAATCTCGACCGCATCAAGGCGCTCGGCATCGATATCGAAATAGACGATTTCGGTACTGGCCACACGTCGATCGTCAGCCTGCTGAAGCTGAAGCCGAAGCGGCTCAAGATCGACCGCCAGCTCGTGCAGCCGATCCTCCATTCGCCGCAGGAACGGGCGCTGGTGAACTCGATCATCGACATCGCCCGCTCGCTCGGTGTTGAAACGGTGGCGGAAGGCGTCGAGACTGTTTCGCACGCGCACATGCTGCGCGATCTCGGCTGCGACCTGTTGCAGGGCTACGCCTTCTCCCGCCCCTTGTCCTTCGAGGCCTTCGCAGACGCAGCGGCGGACGGCAAGGCCTGGCGGCTTGCCTCCTGAGTTCATCGTTCACGATTTGCGGAAACAGATTCTCTGGTCGCAGTATTTTTCGGTAAAGAAAGGCGTTTGCCCGCAAGGCTTTTTGGCCTATGAGTGTCCCGAATTTTGGAAGTATGGCGCAGCCGGTGACGACCGGAGTTTGCGCTCATCCGGTCGGAACACATGTCGCACAACACATTCGGTCATCTCTTCCGCGTAACAACCTGGGGCGAAAGCCACGGGCCCGCACTCGGCTGCGTCGTCGACGGCACGCCGCCCGGCCTGCGTTTCAAGCTCGAGGATATTCAGGTGTGGCTCGACAAGCGCAAGCCCGGCCAATCGCGTTTCGTGACGCAGCGCCGTGAGGCGGACCTCGTGAAGGTGCTCTCCGGCGTGATGCCGGATGCCGACGGTGAAACGATGATCACCACCGGCACGCCGATCTCGATGATGATCGAGAACACCGACCAGCGCTCCAAGGATTACGGCGAGATTGCCCGGCAGTATCGTCCCGGCCATGCGGACTACACCTACGACGTCAAATACGGCATCCGCGATTATCGCGGCGGCGGCCGCTCCTCGGCGCGTGAGACGGCGGCCCGTGTCGCAGCCGGCGGCATCGCGCGCCTTGTTGTTCCGGAGATGAAGGTTCGCGCTGCGCTTATCCAGATCGGCAAGCACAAGATCAACCGGCAGAACTGGGATTGGGATCAGGTGGACCAGAACCCGTTCTTCTCGCCGGATGCAGAAATCGTTCCGGTATGGGAAGAGTATCTCGACACCATCCGCAAGAACGGCTCCTCGATCGGCGCTGTTGTCGAAGTCGTGGCCGAGGGCGTTCCGGCAGGGC
>NZ_JBNDHT010000227.1:0-6055 GCF_056755115.1 Rhizobium sp. SVR5-2C
GCCGATATAGCGCACGAGACCGCGGGAGACGAGATCGTCGAGAGCGCGCAGCGTCTCGTCGATCGGCGTCACCGTATCGGTTGCATGAATCTGATAGAGATCAATGTGATCCGTCTGCAGCCGCTTGAGGCTGGCTTCGACGGAATCCATGATATGCCCGCGGGAGGCGCCGCGATCGTTGGGCTTGTCGCCCATAACGCCATAAACCTTGGTGGCGATGACAACATCCTTGCGCGGGACATTGAGGTTTTTCAGCGCCTGTCCGAGGAGCCTTTCGGATTGCCCGAAGGAATAGACATCGGCGGTATCGATGAAGTTGACGCCGGCCTGGAGCGAGCGCTCGACGATCTGGTCGGCCGCCTTCTGGTCGACGTCGGCGATGGCGCCCCAGGTGGTGCCGCTGCCTGCCTCACCGAATGTCATGGTGCCCAAGCAGATTTCCGAGACGAAAAGTCCCGTATTTCCGAGTTGATTGTAACGCATGAAGAAATTCCTTGTGTCGGCCGAAATCGACCGCTTGCGGGCTGCTGAATTCTAATCTTTCAATATTGGCCTGAACGGTCAGGCACAGCCGAAGCTGGCTGCAGGCAGGCATTTTACGTAATGCCAGGCAGCCGCATTTCAACGTCGCCTGCGACATATTGAGAGGAGAAAGCAGAAGCCCTTGTCTAAACACAGCCTCCCAATAGATTGCTGCTTCACAGGTTGCAGGAGCTTCAGATGAGCACGCACGCGCTGACGACGATCGGCTTCGACGCCGACGATACGCTCTGGCAGAACGAACAGTATTACCGGCTAACCGAGGAGCACTTCACGCAACTGCTCGCCGATTTCGCGGACGGTTCGCAGATTTCGCAGCGGCTGCTGGAAGCTGAAAAGCGCAATCTCAGCCACTACGGCTTCGGCATAAAGGGCTTTACGCTGTCGATGATAGAGACCGCGATCGAGATCACCGAAGGCAAGGTGCCGGCGAGCGTGATCGCGAAAATCCTTGATACCGGCCGCGACCTTCTTTCGCATCCGGTCGAGACCATGCCGCATGTCCGCGAGACGCTGGAATCCCTTGCCGGAAACTATCTGCTGGTATTGATCACCAAAGGCGACCTGTTCGATCAGGAGCGCAAGCTCGCCCAATCCGGTCTTGGCGATTTCTTCGATGCCGTCGAGATCGTCTCGGACAAGACGGCCGTCACCTATCGGCGGATTTTCTCGAAGCTCGGCGACGGTCCGGAACGGGCCATGATGGTCGGCAATTCGCTCAAGTCCGATATCGTGCCGGCGATTGCCGCCGGAAGCTACGGCGTCTTCGTGCCGCATGAGCTGACCTGGGTCCTAGAGCATGTCGACGAGCCGAAGGAGGCACCGCGCTTTCGAAAGATCGCCCATCTCGGCGAACTCGGCGGACTGCTCGACGGATTGTCCTGAGCTATTCCCCGGTACCGGATTTTGAGGGCGCAGCCGGGAACAGCGACGGACGTTGCGGTTCTTCGGGTTTTGCGGGCTGCGGTTGCCCGGCCGCCTGCGGCTCGATGAGCAGCGTATAGGGCGCTCCCAGGCCGCGGCGCGGCGAAGCCTTGGAATAATAGGGCCGCAGAAACCACGTGGTGTTTTCCTTCACGGTCACATCAAGTGCCGTGCCGTCCTCATCTGTGCCGAAAAATGCCTCATCATCGGGCTTGGAGAGATCGAAGATCGCAAGAAACGCATACTTGCTCTTTGTCGTAAAGCTGATCCTTACGTGTTGGCCGGCGCGCACCGGCAAGGTGTAGACACCGCTGTTGCCGAATTTGGTCCAGCCCTTGATCTGCATGGTGACCGCCGGAAACTGGAGCTTCTCCAGCTTTTCGCCGGGATCGAGCTGCGGTTCCTGGGCAAATGCCGCCGTCGCGCACAGAAAGAGCGCCGAAGCGATGCCGATCCACGCTCTCATGGGCGCACCAATGCCACGCGCATAGCCTCCACTTCGGGGCGGCGGAAGCAGCCTTCGATATGATCGTTGACGAGACCCATTGCCTGCATGAAGGCATAAACTGTGGTCGGACCGACAAAGGTCCAGCCGCGTTTCTTCAAATCCTTCGATATTCTTACCGAAACGGGTGTCGTGGGGTTGGCGGCGACGTGCTGGCGGTCGACAACGGCGGGGCGTTCATGAAGAGCCGGCTCATAGCTCCAGAAGTAGCGCCCAAGCGAGCCGAATTCGCTCCTCAGAGTAATGGCGCGCCTGGCATTGTTGATCGTCGATACGATCTTGCCGCGGTGGCGGATGATACCGGCGTCGGCAAGGCACCGCTCGATATCCCGATCATCAAACAGCGCCACCTTTTCGAAGTCGAAACCCGCGAAGGCAGCCCGGAAATTATCGCGCTTGCGCAGGATCGTCAGCCAGGAGAGGCCGGACTGGAACCCTTCAAGGCAGATTTTCTCGAAGAGGCGGATGTCGTCGGTGACCGGCCTGCCCCACTCCTCGTCGTGATAGCGCATGTAGTCTGGAAGATTTGCATGCCAGTGGCAGCGGCTCTTGCCGTCCTCGCCGATTATGATTCCCGTTTCGCTCATTCTTCGCCGCCATTTCTTCGTCAGAATCCGGCTTTAGCATTTGCTAACCCTGTTTCCAAACCGAAGAGTAACCCTGACGAAAAGTTTATTCCGCCAGCTGTCCCTTACTGAATCGATTTTTACCATTCGCTGGCGGCGATAATGGCAGCATGTTGGGCAGGCGGACTGCCGCCCTTACGCATTTTCGGTCATTTGTAGAGAGCCCGCCCGATGATGAAATCCGCATTGATTGCCGCCGGTGTGATCGGCCTACTGGCCTCGCCGGCCCTTGGCGACGACCGCTACGCAAGTCGTCCGCCCATCGTTCTCAGCCCCGACCTCACAGCTCCCTGGGTCAACCAACTCGGCAGCGACAATGTTCGCCCTGTGGTCTATCAGCGCCCCGCCCCGCAATGGCGCGGCTTCATCCCGCGGCTGCCTTTCTTCCGCCGTGCGCCTGCGCCCGAAGCCGCTCCCGCCCCACAGCAAGTTGCAGGAATTCGTCCCGACCTGCCGGTGATCCGCCATCAGATCGAGCCAGAGTATCTGCCGCAGATGGTCGACTACCAGACCAAGGAAAAACCGGGCACGATCGTCATCGATACGAACAACCGCTTTCTCTATCTTGTTGTGGCCAACGGCCAGGCCCGGCGTTACGGGGTCGGCGTCGGCAAGCCGGGCTTCGAGTGGGCCGGCGTACACAAGGTTACCCGCAAAACGGAATGGCCGGAGTGGACGCCGCCCTCCGAGATGGTTAGCCGCGAAGCTGCGAAGGGCCATTATCTGCCGGCCCGCATGGACGGTGGTCCGGAGAACCCGCTTGGCGCGCGCGCCATGTATCTCGGCTCGACGCTCTACAGAATCCACGGCACCAATGCGCCCTGGACGATCGGCAGTGCCGTTTCTTCGGGCTGCATCCGCCTGCGCAACGAGGATGTTGTCGACCTTTACGAACGCGTCAAAGTCGGTACGCGCGTTATCGTGATGTAACTGCTGGCTTTTACCTCACTTCTGGCAAGAACAGCCGGCACTCAGAATCAAAAATGCTGTGCCGGCGACAACTGATCTTGAATCGGGCTGAAGTTCAGGTAGCTTCGGCCCGATTTTGCTTTTGAGGGGAATCAATATGTTGAAAGTCGCCTCCGGCCTTGCGGCCGCCGGCATTGCATTTTCTATTGCAATCACGCCTGCCGTTGCTCAACCCGCCCACGATGCTGCACCCGTCGTCCGCGTTCCGAAAACCAAGTTCGTAAAGCCGGAGTTCAAGCGCAAGCTCGTGCGGCTCGTGACGAACGAAGAGCCGGGTACGATCATCGTCGATACCAACAACAAGTATCTCTACTACGTCGAGACGAAGAACCGCGCGACGCGCTACGGCATCGGGGTCGGCCGTGATGGCTTCGGCTGGTCAGGCGTCGTGAAGATCGGCCGCAAGGCCGAATGGCCGACCTGGACGCCGCCGGCCGAGATGCGTGTCCGCGAGGCCGCGAAGGGTCACATCATACCCGCCTTCCAGGAAGGCGGCGAAGACAATCCGCTCGGCGCACGCGCCATGTATCTCTATCAGGGCGGCCGCGATACTATTTTCCGTATCCACGGCACCAATCAGCCTTGGACGATCGGCCTGAACATGTCTTCCGGCTGCATCCGCATGATGAACGACGACGTCATTCATCTCTATTCGCGCGCGGCGGTCGGCGCGAAGGTGATCGTCATCGGTCCCGGCGACAAGCAGGGCAACGTCGCCTTCCAAGACAAGGGCATCGACCTGCTGCGCACCATCTTCGGCGACGGCTGATTCTTCGCCACTTGCTTGATGATGAAGGGCGGCTTTTGCCGCCCTTTTCATATTGGTGTCAGGTGAGATGGCTGTGGCGCAGATGGCGCTATTTCCAACCCTGCAATAAGCCTGTCACGGAAAGCGGGATAGATGTGCGCTGCTGATAATCAGGGAATTTTTCATGCATCGCATATTCAATCCCACTGCGGCGAGCCTTGCCATATTTTCCATTCTGAGCTTTTTGAACGCCGCGCCGGCTTCGGCCGAGGATCTCCAGTTTTCCTTCTATGGCGGATACCAGACGGCGCCCCATAGCGGCGTCGACCTATCCGACGGCACGCATTTTACCGCGGGATGGGAGGGCAAATCCTTCGCCTCGCCGCCCTATTACGGCGGCCGCATCACCTGGTGGCTGGAGGATTTCAACCATCCGAACCTCGGCTTCTCGATCGACTACACGCATGCCAAGGTCTATGCGGATGACGAGACGCTCCGCACCTCCGGCTGGTCGCATTTCGAATTCACCGATGGCCTCAATCTGCTGACCGCCAACGCGATCTACCGCTTCCAGGATCCCAGCCGCCGCTGGACTCCGTATATCGGTGTCGGCGTCGGCGTGAACATCCCGCATGTCGAGGTGACGCGTCCCTCCGGCAAAACCTTCGGTTATGAATTCGGCGGCGTGGCGCTGCAGGCCCAGGCAGGCGTCGATTTCAGGATCACCGACCGCTGGTCAACCTTCGTGGAATATAAGGGCAACTATTCGCGCGTCGATGTTCCTATCGATAGCGGCGACCGCCTGAAAACGAATGTCATCACCAATGCCGTCAATCTCGGCCTTTCGTTTCACTGGTGATGCGGTGTCCTTCGTTGTTGCGACTCATTTGGAGCCGCAACTGACCTTGCCGCTGACTGCAAATGGCGTTTGACCGCCGGTGATCGTCAATCCATAGGTGCCCGAAAAGCTCTTTCCGGGCCCTTTGGCGAGAATGACGAGGCTCAGAGCCTGAGTGCCGGCGTCGTCGTCGGTATCGAATATCTCAAGGCGCAAATCGCCGTCATCCCACCAGCGGTTCGTGAGCTTGCTGGAATCGAACACGCGTTTCTTGAAAACGTCAGGAACCGAGCCGCTCTTGATCATCAGCGCGCCGCGGAAATGATTGAGCTTATGTCCGGCTTCGTCCCGAAAGCCGCTTTCGATCGTGAAGCGCGCGCTGCCATCGTCCGCCGAGCAGAAGAACCGGCTGTCGGCATGCGCAGCCCCTGCCGCGCCGAGCAGACCTGCAAGCAGTATCGTTATACGCCGCATATGCCAAACTCCGTCACCGGCCGAAAACCGGCCGAACTTAGGGTAACGGCAAATCTCTTAATTTTTGGGGTACATCGCCGCCATAAGCCCAATCCAGCAACTCAACCGTATGCAGAATCGGGATCGCGGTACCGGTGCCGATCTGGGTGATGCAGCCGATGTTGCCGGTGGCGATCACATGCGGCTTCGTCGCCTCGATATTCTTGACTTTGCGCGCCTTCAGCGCCGCGGAAATATCTGACTGCATGATGTTGTAGGTCCCGGCGGAGCCGCAACAGAGGTGGCCTTCCGCCGGTTCGCGAACGGTGAAGCCCGCAGCCTTCAGAAGCTGCTTGGGCGCCATAGTGATCCTCTGCCCGTGCTGCATGGAGCAGGCAGAATGATAGGCGACCGTGACGCCCCTTGGCATATGCGAAGGAAGGTCGAGCGTC
>NZ_JBNDHT010000228.1:0-6040 GCF_056755115.1 Rhizobium sp. SVR5-2C
TGGATGTTGTCGGCCGCGATGCCGAGCTTGCCGAGAACGGCTGTGGCGACATCAGGTCCGGCACCCTTCGCAGCACCGCTCGGGTCCATGAAGCCGTAGGGAATTTCGTTGGCGACCGCAACGCGGATGTAGCCACGGTCCTCGATCTCCTGCAGCGTGACCGCGCCTGCCGCACTGGCGCCGAAAGCCACGAGAATTGCGGTGGCCGCAGCCGCCCCAAGCATTTTCCGATTCATGATTTGCTCCCATTTTCTGTTTGTTGATCCCACGCGAATTTTTATTATGTTGTACACAACAGCATCCAGATGGCGCGATTGTCAATATTTTTCTTGCTATTTTTTGGGATTTGTAGCCTCATTTAAAGTGCATTGTACACAAATACAGCATTTGCACGAATAAACGTCACTCCCGGAGGAACCATGATCGTCAAGCGCTTGCCCTTTTCCCAGGATGAGTTTTCCCGCCGTCTGGCTAAGACCCGCGCGGCCATGGAGAAGAAGGGGATCGATGTTCTCTTCGTGGAGGATCCCTCCAACATGGCTTGGCTGACGGGTTACGACGGCTGGTCCTTCTACGTGCATCAGGGCGTCATCGTGTTCCACGACGAGGACCCCATCTGGTGGGGCCGCAGGCAGGACGCCAACGGCGCCTATCGCACCGTCTGGATGGCCGATGACCGCGTCACCTTCTACGCCGACAATTACGTGCAATCGACCGAGCGCCACCCCATGCAGGCGCTGGCGGCAATCCTCCGGGACAAGGGCTACAGCAGCAGACGCATCGGCCTCGAGCTCGAGAACTATTATTTCTCCGCCAAGGCCTACCTAACTTTGCGGGAGGAGCTGCCGGACGCGGATCTCGTCGACGCGACCGCGCTCGTCAACTGGCAGCGGAACGTCAAGAGCGGCGAGGAAATCGCCTTCATGCGCAAGGCGGCACGCATTTCCGAAAAGATCGTGGACGGTATTGCGGAGCGTATGCGGCCGGGCCTGAAGAAGAACGAGCTGGTCGCCGACATCCTTGGCGACGCCGTGCGCGGCACCGACGACGCTTGGGGTGACTATGCGGCGATCGTGCCCTTGCTTCCAAGCGGCAGCGACGCCGCCGCACCGCACCTGACATGGGACGATCGGGAAACCGAAACGGGAACCGCGACCTTCTTCGAAATCGCCGGCTGCTACCGTCGCTATCACGCACCTTTCTGCCGGACCGTTTTTCTCGGCAAGCCGCCTGCCTTCCTGCTCGAGGCGGAGAAGGCCCTGGTGGAGGGTCTCGAAGCCGGTCTGGAGGCCGCGCGCGCCGGCAACCGGGCCTGCGACATCGCCAAAGCGCTTGCCGCGCCGCTCGAGCGTGCGGGCATCGAACGCGGCGCCCGCTGCGGCTATCCGGTCGGTCTCTCCTATCCGCCGGACTGGGGCGAGCGCACGATCTCGTTGCGCGAGGAGGATCAGTCCGTACTCGAACCGGGCATGACCTTCCATTTCATGCCGGGCCTCTGGATGCAGGACTGGGGCATGGAAATCACCGAGACCATCCTGATCCGCGAAAATGGCGCCGCGGAATGCCTCTGCAGCAGACCGCGCAAGCTGATCGTCAAGGACTGATAGAATGCTCATTTCCGAGACGCGCTCGATCCTTGCCGATCTCGTCGCCTTTCCGACTGTCTCGTCCGACAGCAACCTCGCGCTGATCGCTTACGCCGCCGCCCGCCTGAACGATTGCGGAGCGCGTGTCTCCGTGATGCGCGACCAGAGCGGAACGAAGGCGAACCTCTTTGCCTCCATCGGGCCGGAGTGCGATGGCGGCATCGTGCTATCAGGCCATACCGACGTCGTGCCGGCGGAAGGGGACGAGTGGCAATCAGACCCTTTTTCGCTGCGCGAGGCGGATGGGCGTCTTTACGGCCGCGGCACCTGCGACATGAAGGGGTTCATCGCCGCAGCACTCGCCATAGCGCCGGACTATGCGAGCCTCGATCTCAGGAGGCCGGTTCACTTCGCCTTTACCTTCGATGAGGAAGTGGGCTGCCTCGGCGGCCAGGAGCTGGCTGCCGAACTCAGGCGCATCGAGCTCAAGCCCTCGGTCGCCATCATCGGCGAACCGACAGAGATGCGCATCATCGAGGGGCACAAGGGCTGCTATGAATACACGACCGAATTCACCGGACTGGAGGGTCACGCTTCCAATCCCGATCTCGGCGTGAATGCCATTGAATACGCGGTTCGCTATATTGGCCGGCTGCTGGAGATCGGCAAAGAACTTCGGGAGGCGGTTCCGGCGAGCCCCTTCACCCCGCCATGGACGACGCTGCAGGCGGGCCGCATCCAGGGCGGCACGGCCCGCAATGTGATCGCCGGTCATTGCGCCGTCGAATGGGAGATGCGGCCGATCCGCCGGGCGGATGCCGACTATGTCAAAAGCCACATAAGGGCCTATTGTGAGGAAGTCCTGCTTCCCTCCATGCGTTCGGTCTGTCCCTCGGCGGCCATCCACACGCATGTGGTGGGCGAGATCGACGGCCTCGAGCCGACGACGGAAAACGAGGCCCGGGCCATCGTCTCCGCGCTGACCGGCGCAACGACCGCGGATGTCGTTTCCTTCGGCACGGAGGCCGGGCTCTTCCAGCAGCTCGGCATTTCTACCGTGGTCTGTGGACCGGGTTCCATCGCCCAGGCCCACAAGCCAGACGAATTTGTAAGCCTCGATCAGTTGAAGGCCTGTCTGGATATGCTAAGCGGACTGAAGCAGAGGCTCATCACTTGATGTAAGGGACGATGAGACCCGACAAAGGATCCATCGTCCATGCGTGAATATGAGACGGACAACGATTACGAAATGGCTAGAGCGGCGAAGTCCGGCGGCGGTGACGAAACGCAGGTGAACGCCTCGCGCGAACGCTTTCAGCGCATCTATACGCTGCTCAGAAATCGTATCTGCCTTCTTGACTATCCGCCGGGAACACGGCTCAGCGAAGAGGCGCTCGCCGCCGAATTCGGCATCAGCCGGACGCCGCTCAGGCGCGTGCTCGGCTGGCTCGAATCCCAGGGTCTCCTGCGATCCGTGCATGGCGTGGGCACGATAGTGACGGATGTGGAAATCGATGCATTCGTCCAAGTCTATCAGCTTCGCATGGAACTTGCCGAACTGGTCGGAAAACTGTCACCCGTTCCGCCGACGCCCGAAACGATTGGGCTATTCCGTGAACTCGAGCGCCGTGGAAGCGATCTGCAGCAGAAGCCCGATCCGCGCGCCTTCGCCCAGCTTAATATCGATTTCTTCCACGGCCTGATGCGGCTGACCGAGAACGAACCGTTGCGCGAAATCTCCGAACGCCTCTACTATCAGACTGCACGGATTTGGCTCAAATCGATTTCCCAAATGAACCTCGCGCAAGAGGTGGCAATCTTTGCCCGCGAAATCGCCGAGGTTCGTACCGCCGTCGAGATCGGCGACGTCAGCGCCGCAAGCCACATTCGCCGCTCGCACATATCCATGAGCTTCGTGCGCCTCAGCAACACGAAACCCGAGACGGCAACGCAAGCTTGAGTCCCGTGCCACGCCTTTAGTTCCATAAATCATTTATGACGCCGGAATCGAATTCACAGGTCTGCGGTTCGAGTCCCTTCGAGAGCGACTACGTCGCTTCGCTGCCACTTTCCGCCAGGCGAAGGCGCGACCGCACCTCCGGCTTTTAGCTGAATGGGGTCTCAAACTGCATCGGGCGATCCGCCAGTGGAAGAATGCGCATAGAGCACGTCTCCATCGTAACCGATCGTGAAATCAGGTATGGAATATGTGCCGTCGTTATTGGCCTGAATTAACGTGCCGCTCACGCTCGTCTGGCTGGTCAAATAGCGGACATTGTTCGAAATAATGTCCTTCAGACGGCCAGTTAGCGCGTCTATTTTATTCCGATAGGCTTCATCCGTCTGATATTGCTCTGTTTTCGACGCGGCAATGAAGTTATTGAGGCCACTCGTCCACATGATCAGGTCGTTGGCACGTTTCGGTGCTTCGTCACGGACGCCCGCCTCCTTCATAGCCTGATTTTGCGGGCTGGCGGCGATGTCTTTGATGGCATTTTCTTCGTATCCTCCGCTTTCAGCGATCAATTCTTGAAAATGCCGATAGGCGGGATTGTTCTTCTCGATATCCTTTTGAAATTTACCAGGATGTTCCCAAAAATTTGCAGAGGCGTCCCTCGCTGGCGCACTGAATTCTTGCGTAGCCGAAGCAGGAAGGTTCTCGCGGCCTGAAGTAAATTTGCCGGCGGGATCGTAGATGAAGTCATCTACATTTCCGTCGTCGGGGATTAGATTTGCCGAAGGTCCGCCAGTCGTGTCTATCGGCTTCGCCTGATGCGCTGCCAAGGCTTCTGGTCTGTAAAGCGCCAAAGCCAAAGCCGGATTTCCGTAAACTGAGGGATTTAAGCTCACCATCGTTAAACCTCTATGGAAGAACGGTCCCTTTGGGCCGTAACGGGATTAACCGCAGTTCCTGCGGCTATGAATGCGCGATTTCGCATCTTGGGAATCTTGCACCCTCAGGATGTATAGCGGAGGCGGCTTGCACGTAGCTGGCGGGTGGGTTCGAGGATCCGCGCTGTCAAACGGTATTGAGTATTAAATTTGCGTGCCGGAACACAGCCTGCTCGGCGAAGACTGAGATTGTAGGTCAGTACCAGCGCACACACAGCAGGATCACGGAACGGTCGAAATGGCGGCCTTTGAACATGAAAAGCTCCTCTACGCCAACTGTCTTGCCGTCTTTCACGACATCATTGGCCAACTCATTCATCTCGGACTAACGGAAGAACCCAGGCACCGTCGAACAGCCATCGATTACGATCCGGTTAGAGCCACGGACTAACCACCCACTAGCGTGTCGGCATGTTCAGCGGGAAGAGGCGGACCCGGTACTGAAGTCAGGGTGAATTGAAAGACCGCGCCGCGGGGATTATCTGCCTCAGCCCACAATCGACCTCCATGCGCTTCGACGATCGAACGGCAGATCGACAGACCGAGACCCATGCCGCCAGGCTTGGTCGTGTAGAAGGGACTGAAAATCCGTTCGAGCAGCTCTGGTCCGAGGCCGGGGCCTGTATCAGCCACGGCCACGCACAGGCAGTTGGCGCCCTCCTTCATCGTCCGAACTCGCAGCTCGCGTGAACCGTCGATCATGGTGCCCATGGCTTCAGTAGCGTTGATGACCAGGTTCAGGATCACCTGCTGCAGTTGCACCCGGTCGCCCTGCAGGAGCGGCAGGCTATCGGCGAACTGCCTGTTCACTTTTATCCCGCTCTTGGTGATTTCGCTTCGGGCAAGGCTGATCACCTCGTCAATTGTTTCATTGATGTCGACCACCTCTTGCTGTGGTGGGGCTTTCTTGATCTGCCCGCGTATGCGGCTAATGACCTCGCCAGCCCGCCTGCCGTCCCTGGCGATCCGATCAAGCGCCTGGCGGACTTCTGCGAGATCCGGCTGCTCCATGTCCATCCAGCGCAATGCGGCCTGGGCATTGGTGACGGTTGCGGCGATCGGCTGATTGACCTCATGGGCGATCGAGGCGGTAAGCTGCCCGATGGTCGCGACCCGGTTGGCATGTGCCAGCTCCATCTGCATGTCGCGATACCGCTGCTCGCTGGCGCGGGCCTCCGCTTCGGCTCGCTTGAGTTCGGTCAGGTCGAGCACGAATATGACCGCCTTGCTGCGCGCCTC
Organism: Rhizobium sp. SVR5-2C; assembly: GCF_056755115.1. Taxonomy (NCBI): domain Bacteria; kingdom Pseudomonadati; phylum Pseudomonadota; class Alphaproteobacteria; order Hyphomicrobiales; family Rhizobiaceae; genus Rhizobium; species Rhizobium sp. SVR5-2C. Next base: position 5,718 of record NZ_JBNDHT010000228.1, read on the forward strand.
GTCGAAGGCGGCACTGGCGATCAGCACTGGCACCCGACTGCCGTCCTTGCGAAAATATTCCTTTTCGAACGGGTCGCAGCTCCCCCTGGCGCGGATATCGGCCGCCGCCCGCTCGCCGACGGATCGCCATTCGGGCGGCGTCAGCTTCGTCCAGCGGATATGTCCCGCTGCGAGATCTTGCCGGTCGTAGCCCACGCACTTCAGGAACGCGTCGTTGGCCTCGATGATCTCGCCCTCCAAAGTCATGATCAAAATCCCGATGATATTGGCATCGACCAGGCGCCGGATCTTGGCCTCGCGCTCCTCGAGGTCACGATAAAGGC
>NZ_JBNDHT010000229.1:0-5992 GCF_056755115.1 Rhizobium sp. SVR5-2C
CCGTGGAAGCCGCGACGTTCGTCGTAAGTCGTCAGGCCGTCCTGCAGCGCCTTGCGCGCCGCAAGCTGCATCTGCGGATCGAATGAGGTACGGACCGAAAGACCGCCTTCGTAGAGCGTCTTCTCGCCATACTGATCGATCAACTGACGGCGAACGGCTTCCGCGAAGAAATCCGAAGCAAAGAGCGACGGGCCGTTGTTGCGGGCCGTGACGCCGAGGGGCTGCTTCTTGGCGTCCTCGCCATCAGCCTTGCTGACATAGCCGTTCTCGACCATGCGGTCGATAACCCAATTGCGGCGCTCCAGCGCGGCCTCGGGATGGCGGAAGGGATGATAGTTCGCCGGGCCCTTGGGCAGCGAGGCGAGATAGGCCGTTTCCGCAACAGTGAGTTCCGTGACCGACTTGTTGAAATAGGTGAGCGCTGCACCGGCGATGCCGTAGGAGTTCAAGCCGAAAAAGATCTCGTTCAGATAGAGTTCGAGGATCTTGTCCTTGCTGTAGGCCTGCTCGATGCGGAAGGAGAGGATCGCCTCCTTGATCTTGCGGTCGATGGTCTGGTCCGACGTCAGGAGGAAGTTCTTCGCCACCTGCTGCGTGATCGTCGAGGCGCCGACCGGCCGGCGCCCGGAGCCGAAATTCTGCAGGTTGACAAGGATGGCGCGCCCGAGACCGCTCACGTCAATGCCCGGATGGTTATAGAAGTTCTTGTCTTCGGCCGAAAGGAAAGCCGCCTTGACACGGTCCGGGATAGCCTGGATCGGCAGGAAAAGACGCTTCTCCTTGGCGTATTCGGCCATCAGCGCGCCGTTTCCGGCATGAACGCGGGTGGTGACCGGCGGCGCATAGCTGCTCAAGACCTCGTAATCGGGAAGATCCTTCGCGACGTTTGCCAGATAGACGGCAACGACAGCCGCGGCGCCAAGAAACATGACGCAGGCAATCCCGAAGAAATATCCAAGAAGTCTTATCATCTACCGGTATTCCAAACCTTCAAATGGCGCGGGCGGTATCATTGCATGGAGGATAGCATTTCTGCATGTTGCGCGGGCTTACTCCATGAGCAGCATTGCGACAAGCCAAATCCGCCCCGCGTCCCAGAAACATAGCCGTGAGTAAGGGCCTGAATGTGAGCAAAATAGGGCTTGCAGGCCCTATTCCCATTCTTCCTTCCGCTTTCGCTCCGGGTGTCACATCTTAGTCACGTTAGTCATTGCTAGCCAAGGTCTCAGCCGCCGTTCGCAACGAACGAGGAGCGGTAGTGCTTTACCGCATCGGTCAGCCGGTCCACCACCTTCGCGCGCCATTTGTCGTCGAGCAGCAGCTTTTCGTCCTCGACATTCGAGAGGAAGCCGAGTTCGAGCAGGATCGAGGGTACATCGGGCGCCTGCAGGACGCGGAAACCGGCATGGCGGTGCGGATTGTTGATCGTGCTGACCTGGTCCTTGAAAGAGCCGAGCACGCTCTCGGCCAGCGAGATCGAGAAGGCCTGGGTCTCACGCCGCGTCAGGTCGAGCAGGATATCCGCCACGGCCGGCGGTTCAGCGACGGTCTCCTTGCCGGCGATCTGATCCGACAGGTTTTCGCGGTCGGCGAGGTCCGCCGCAAGCTTGTCCGAGGCCTTGTCGGATATCGTATAGACGGTCGAGCCGCGAATATCCTTCTGCTTCAGCGTATCGGCATGCAGCGAGATGAAAAGGCTCGCATGGTTCTCCCTGGCAATCTGCACGCGCTCGGCAAGCGACAGGAATTCATCGTCGCTGCGGGTGAGAAACGCCTTGATGCCGGCCTCGCGGTTCAGCCGGTCGGCCAGTGCCTTGGCAAAGGCCAGCGTGACCTGCTTTTCTTCCGTCTTCGTATCGGCGCCGATCGCACCGGTATCGATGCCCCCATGGCCGGCATCGACGGCGATGATGAAATCGCCGGGCTTTGCGGTATCTGGCGCGGGCTTTGCACTCGCCGTCTGCGGCGTGGTTGCCGGATCGCTCCAGGACTGCGCCTTGACGAGCGTGGCGAATTCCTCCTTGCTGACCCTCTCGGCATCGAGGACGAGGCGATGACCCTTGCCGTCCTCATCCTCCTGCACCTTGGCGATTGCCAGCTTCACCGGCTTGATGGCCGTCAGCACGATGCGGGCGCTGTTCTCGTCCATGGTGCCGTAGCGGATGTCCTTGAAAAGGCCCCTCGCCCCGAGATCGTCGGCCTTAAAACCGAACGCGGTCGCCGGCAGATCGACGACGATGCGCTCCGGATTGGCGATGTAGTGGACGGAGAAACTCGGCTGACGGTCGAAATCGATGACGACACGGGTTCGGGCGTCGTCGCCGACGATGCGCGCGGCATAGGCAAGCAACGGCTCCGGCTTGTTCGGGCCGGCGGCAACCGCGATGGCGGCCTGGAGCGAAAGCGCAGCCGCGAGCGCGTAAACTAATCTCATCTTCCGCTTGCTGGATTCCGCCATTGCGCGCCGTACTCTCTTAAACAATCGACCGCCGCACCCTATCTATCGTTCTGTTTATGCGCGCAATGCTTTTTCAGCGTCTGTGGCCGCCCGCCGAATCAGACCCTCAGTCCCCATTGTCTATGTGTTTTTAAATCCATCAATATTATGGCGCATTTGGCTTTTCCCTTGCTATTGTGACAGAGAAACCATACAACGATTTTCAGGTTAGAAGTGTTGACGGGATAGAGTCGCCGCGAAGGCTGCCACCCCACCAAGGACCTGGCGCCACAACCGGCAATCGTCCGCCGTCTTACGCGCTTCTCTCCCCGGTACATAGATCCTGAATTTTCCGGCGTATGCGGAAACTTCATCGGTGGATAGCCACTAAACGCTCTGAGGAGCAAACTCATCGGACCCCAAGGGGTCTTAAGTATTGTCGATCTCGCTTGGTCATAATGGTTTCGCAGCAGGTTTCATCCAAAGTCTACAGGCCCGGGAAGGCTAATCTCCCCGCTGTCGCCTGGCTGCTGCCGTCCGGCCCGAATCAAGCGCGACTTTCATCATCCGGCGCACTCACGCTAGACCGACTCACCCCTCCAGGTGAGAATGCGCGTCTCCGGCTGCGCCGAGGAGCACACCTTACATGGCAGACAAAATGCTTATCGACGCGTCTCACGAGGAAGAGACGCGCGTCGTTGTCGTTCGCGGGAACCGCATAGAAGAATTTGACTTCGAGTCGCAGCACAAGAAGCAAATACGCGGCAATATCTATCTCGCAAAAGTGACGAGGGTCGAACCCTCGCTGCAGGCGGCTTTCGTCGACTACGGCGGCAACCGGCACGGCTTCCTGGCCTTCGCCGAAATCCATCCCGACTATTACCAGATCCCGCTTGCCGACCGTCAGGCGCTGCTTCGCGCCGAGGCCGAGGAACACCGCCGCGACGACGATGTCGAACATGTCGAAACAGCGCCGGTGAGCGACCCCTCGACGCAGGATCAGCCGGATATCGGCATCGTGCCCGCGGAAGAGCCGGAAGGCGCTGATACCTCCGTGGAGGCCGCGACGGCTGAAGTCGAGGCTCCGGCCGCGGAGGCAGCCGTTGTTGCCGAAGATGCTCCGGCCAAGAAGGCCAAGCCGCGCCGCAGCCGCAAGAAGGCAGTCGTCGAAGCCACGCCCACCGAAGATGCCATCCCCACCGACGTAGAGGCCCCTTCGGCCTCGGTCGTCGACAATGAGGACGAAGGTCCCGCCGGCGGTTCCATGGCCGCCATGGTCGAGACGGACTCGATCTCCGAAGACGTCGACGTCCGCCGCCGCAGCGACGATGATGACGACGACGATCACGACCAGGAAGAGGAAGTCATCGAATCCGTCGGCGCCGAAGACGCGATGGAGGAAGTTCCCGATCGCGTGCAGCGCAAGCCGCGCAAGCAGTACCGCATCCAGGAAGTCATCAAGCGCCGCCAGATCCTGCTCGTGCAGGTCGCCAAGGAAGAGCGCGGCAACAAGGGTGCTGCACTCACCACTTACCTCTCGCTCGCAGGCCGCTACTCGGTTCTGATGCCGAACACGGCGCGCGGCGGCGGCATCTCCCGCAAGATCACCAATCCGCAGGACCGCAAGCGCCTGAAGGAAATCGCCCGGATGCTCGAAGTGCCGCAGGGCATGGGCGTGATCCTGCGCACGGCCGGTGCAAACCGCACCAAGGTCGAGGTCAAGCGCGACTTCGAATATCTGATGCGCCTGTGGGAAAACGTCCGCACGCTGACGCTGGCGTCGACCGCCCCCTGCCTCGTCTATGAGGAAGGCTCGCTCATCAAGCGCTCGATCCGCGACCTTTACAACAAGGATATCGGCGAGATCATCGTTGCCGGCGAGGAAGGCTATCGTGAAGCGAAAGACTTCATGAAGATGCTGATGCCGAGCCATGCCAAAGTGGTTCAGCCCTATCGCGACATCCACCCGATCTTCTCGCGCTCCGGCATCGAGGCGCAGCTCGACCGCATGCTGCAGCCGCAGGTGACGCTGAAGTCCGGCGGCTACCTGATCATGAACCAGACGGAAGCCTTGGTTTCGATCGACGTCAACTCGGGCCGTTCGACCCGCGAGCATTCGATCGAGGACACGGCGCTTCAGACGAACCTCGAAGCAGCGGAAGAAATCGCCCGCCAGCTTCGCCTGCGCGACCTTGCAGGCCTCATCGTCATCGACTTCATCGACATGGAAGAAAAGCGCAACAACCGCGCCGTCGAGAAGAAGCTGAAGGAGTGCCTGAAGAACGACCGCGCCCGCATCCAGGTCGGCCGCATCTCGCATTTCGGCCTGCTCGAAATGTCACGCCAGCGCATCCGCGCTTCGGTGCTCGAATCGACGACGCAGGTCTGCGCGCATTGCGGCGGCACCGGCCACGTGCGCTCGCAGTCCTCGGTCGCGCTGCATGTTCTGCGCGGTATCGAGGAATACCTGCTGAAGAACACGACGCACAACATCACCGTGCGCACCACGCCGGAGATCGCGCTTTATCTGCTCAACCACAAGCGCCAGACGATCGTCGATTATGAAAGCCGCTTCGGCGTCTCGATCATCATCGATGCCGACAGCGCCGTCGGTTCGCAGCATTTCGCGATCGATCGCGGCGAGCCGGTCGAAAACCCGGTCAAGATCGAAAGCCTCTTCAACTTCGCAGCCATCCCTGATGATGAGGACGACGATATCGTCATCGAGATGGAAGAGGACGAAGACGAGGAGCTTGAGGACAAGCCGGCAGCCGCCGAGCGCGCGCCGCAGCAGCGCGCCGAAAGCGATGGCGACGGCCGCAAGCGCAAGCGCCGCCGCCGCCGCCGTGGCCGCAACGGCACCGGCGAGCAGGTTTCCGCTCAAGACACCGCTTCCGGCGAAACCGGCGACGAGGATGAAGGCGACGACGAAGGCAGCGAGAGCGATGAGGCGGCAGTAGCCGCTACCGAAGCGCGTGCCGATAGCGAAGAGTCCCAGCGCCGCAAACGCCGCCGCCGCGGCAAGCGTGGCGGCCGCCGCAGCCGCGAGGAAGGTGGCGAGCTCATCGAAGGCGCTGAAGCCGGTGATGAAACCGCCGCCGATATCGAGGATGGCGCCGAAGCTGAAACGCAGGCCGAAACTGTCGAGGCTGTTGCCGAAGAAGCCGGCGAAGCACATGCCGCAATGGCAGCGATCGAAGCTGACGCCGTCGTCGCGGAAGCCGTGAAACCCGCCAGAGGCCGCGGCCGCCGGAAGGCATCCGCCCCTCCCGTCGAAGAGCCGATCGTAGAAGCAGAGACCGTTGCCGAGGCGGAAGCAGAGACCGTCGAGGCCTCAGCCGATCTCGCGACACCGGCAGAGGAAGAAGCGAAGCCGGTCCGCGCCAACCGCGAATCGAACATCTCCTCGTCCGCTGCTCCCACGGTGAAATCCACCCGCACGGAACCGGCCGAGGGTGACACCGACGGCAAGCCGAAAAAAGCCGGCTGGTGGCAGCGCCGCGGCTTCTTCTAAGACTGTCTCTTATACACATCTGACGCTGCCGACGACTAGTC
>NZ_JBNDHT010000230.1:0-6002 GCF_056755115.1 Rhizobium sp. SVR5-2C
AACAACAGGTGGGCTACTTTTATATCATAATGCAATAGGCCTCTCGAAAGACCACGTATTTCTACGGTTTCATCATCGTTCATGATAAGATTCTTTGTCGGCTTGCTGCCGATGAACCCAGAGGGGGCGGCGATGAGAAGGACGCTGCTTTGCATCACTTCAGCACTTGTTTTGTTTACGGCGCCTCAAGCAAGCGCATGCTCGGACATCGCGCTCGTTCTCGCAGTAGATGGCTCCGACAGCATCGATGATGCCGAATATGGGTTTCAGAAAGCTGCGATTTCCGCCGCGTTCCGCGACAAGGCGGTGATTTCAACCTTGCGGGAGGCAGGGGTCGTGGCGGTTTCAGCCGTTTTCTGGGGGGACGCCAGGGCAGGGACGCAGGCGCTCGGGTGGTTCGTCATCGATGATGGTGACGATGCGGAGGGTTTCGCACGCGAGATAGACAACAATCAGCGTGCGGTCTTCGGAAATACCGACATAGGCAACGGCATCTGGTCAGCGCTCACCATGCTTTCGGATCCGAACGCATGTGCCCGCAAACTGATTGTCGACATCTCCGGTGACGGCAGGGAGACATTGGGACCGAAACGGCCGCGTGTGATCTCGCTCTATCAAGCACGCAGGCGCGCCGAGCAAATGGATGCAAGGATCAATGCTCTGGTCGTCTCCGACGATTTGGGAGACCTGGCCAGCTACTACGCCAGGAAGGTGATCCTCGGGGCCGATGCGTTCGTCATGCATGTGAAGAATTATGGGGATTACGCTGCCGCCCTTAAAAAGAAACTGATAAGGGAACTCGCGTCCGATGCGGTGGACAGCCGGTTCCACGCAAGCGCTGACTAGCGGCGCCAGGCGCAGCGGAGGCTAGACGGGGCGGGGCTTGCATTTCGCCAGTCAAAAATGTGTAGCTGAGGGCATCTAAAAGGTCTCTGAACGTCAGTCGGCCGGCGTGGGCTCCAACGCGCGCGGATCGAGCCGATGGCGAAGCAGACGGACATATGTGGGGGACGATTTATGTATTATGCCATTTTGGCCTATCACGCAGCGGGCGTGGTCGAATCCTGGACCGAGGAGGAGGATGCGGCGCTGATGATCGACCTGCTCAAGGTCAACGATCGCCTCGTCCAGGAGAAATCCCTCGGACCGGCCGCACGGCTTGGACCCACGGATCGTGCCGTCACCCTGCGCGGGAAGGGCGACGGGATGGTGACCGACGGCCCGTTCGCGGAAACCAAGGAACAATTGCTCGGCTTCTACGTCGTGGATTTTCCGACGCTCGAGGAAGCCGTCGCAGCAGCGCGTGACCTGCGTCGCGCCAACCCGACAGCCGTCTATGAAATCAGGCCGATTTCGCTCTACCTACCCGGCGCGGCTCTGGACTCCAGGGATGATGGCTAGCAGGCCTTTCGCAACGTGATGTAACGGCGAGAACGAGCGTCGCCCGGATCTGTCGGCTGCATGATGAGGTCAAGCGGTCGGGTTCGCTGCTCACTTCGACGCGCACGAAATCCTTCTACTGCTGGTTCAACCCGGTATCCTTGTGCGCGTCCATGCGCGCAACCAGCAACGAGTAGGCGACGTAGTATTTGTAGATGTTGCTGACGTACTGGACGGTTTCCCGCCCGACGATCTCGGATGCCGCGTTTTCCACGTTTCCGAACCAGACGTTGGGGTCGAGGCCCATGGTCTTTGCCTTTTCGCGGAACCTCCGCAGGTTTCCGGGGCCGGCATTGTAAGCAGCGAAAGCGAACAGTTGGCGATCCTTCACATCGAGCCCCTGATCGTCGATATAGGTGTCGATCAGGTGACGGAGGTATTTGGCCCCTGCCTCGACATTGCGGTCGGGATCCTTGTCTATTCCGGTGATGGCGATGACCTTGTCCATGGCCGTCGATGGCAGCATCTGCATGACGCCAACTGCGCCACGCGGCGAGCGCTTGGACTGGTCGAGTTGCGATTCCTGATAGCCCTGGGCCATCAGCATCAGGTAGTCGAATGAGTAGGTGCCGCCGTATTTGCGAAAGATTTCGACCAGCCGCTGAAATCGTTCCACGTCCGCTGGGGAATAGGCGCGCTTTACGATCTTGTCCTGCTTGAAATAGGTGTTGCGGAGGATGTTTCCGAACGTCGTGCCGATCTTGTGTGTCGCCACGAAATCGTTGAGCTCTTTTTTCAGTTCGGGGCTGTCCTTGCGGATCGCCCAGGCAATCTTTCCTCCGGACGCCAGGACGACATCGTGGTTCACCTTTATCCCGGCGAAGACATGCGACCAGATATCGGCCTTGTACGCATCGACGATGGTGAACGGCAAAAGCTCGGCGTTGACCATCTCCATCAGGTCCTCATCTTCGAGGCTTTCATCCATCAGGTCGATGGCGATCTGGGGCTTGTTCTGTTCGGACAGCGTCTTGTTTCGCTCCGACAGATGCTCGTAGTAGCTGCTCGATGCGCGGACGGCGACGTGCTTGCCGCCCAGGTCGTCGATGCTGGCGATTGCCGGACTGTTGGGGGCGGAGACAAGAACCTCTTCGGCATTTTTGTATAGAGGATCGGCGAAATCGACCTGCTTCAGCCGTTCGTCGGTGACCGTCAGGTTTGCCATGACGATGTCCCCATAGCCGTCGTTCAGCGCACTCAGCAGCTTGTCTCGCGGTGTAGGGACGAAGACGACGTGGATGTGCTCGATCTGCTTCTTGCGACCCCGGTTCAGGTATTTTTCCAACTCCAGCCCGAACACGACCGCAGTCCCGAACTGACGTCCCTTGTCGACGAAATAGATCGTCTTGCTGAAAGGCACCAGGACCCGAACGATGCGTCGCTCCTTCATCGCATTCAGATCGAGGATATGCTTTTCGATCAACTGGGGCCCACCCTCGGCGGCGACCGCAGGCAGCATGACGCCTGTTGATGTTGTTATGGCGACGAGCAGAAACAAAGCGTACGTGTACACCCGCATGTTGCGCCTCCCCAGCTTCGCGTAGCGACCGGACTTAGTTTACGCCTGGATCGTTCAGACGAGCAGCAGCTTCTTCAAGACCGAGAACACTTCCTTGTACGGCAGCTTGGTCGCGCCGGCGGCTGCGAATGGAACAAGTGCTGCCGCGGCCACCGGCAGAACCACACCGCGGTTGATCAGCATCGACGACAGTTTGCGCGTCTGATCATATTGCTTTGTCAGGTCGAGAGCTTCGATCGGTTGCTCGGCTTCCTGCGGATCCGGTGCAACGATGTTGCTGCCGACCAACTTGCGCTCTGCCGCCCGCTGCTGGACGGTCGCCCGGGCCGACAATGTCAGCAGCGTCTTGCTCTTGAGATCGGCAAGCGGTTTCGAAAAGGCTGAAAGCGGATAGGCGAAAAAGGCAATCACAATGATCAGCCATGCAACCATTGTTGTCGTCAGCGTCGCTGTCGAAAGTCCGCCCTGCATCAGATGTTTGGCTACCGCTGCGGCCATGCCGCTGCTGACGCCAAACACAAACAGCACGTATGCGTTCGGATAGTCGGCCAGGAACGAAAGGCCACCTTTCCCGTCAGGATGCGTCGCCACCAGACGCAGTTCGAGGCGGGCGATGCGGCGGAGCATATTCGCCCAGACAAGGTGGCGCCAGCAGCCTCGCAGAAACAAAAATACGAACATCGGAATGCTGACGAACACGCCCCACCACCCAGCGGCCGTCAGCCTGCTGGACTCAGGAGAGACGGTCGCAGACCATGTCGAGATTGCAGCCTGATTGAAGTTTGCATAGGCGAAGAGGGCCGCAACCGCGGCAAGTAACAGACAAACCAGCTCGGCCGTCCCGGAGTCGCGTTGTCGAAGGGCGCGAGCCACGTGGGCCGCAGCGGCCTCCATTGACGCAGGAGCAATCAGCGGTGCCCGGGCGAACTGTCCCAACTTTAGTTTCAGCCCGGTTTCGACATGCTGCTCGGCCAATACAAAGGCGGCAATGCCGAGGAAAAAACGGGTCCAAGGACCGGGATCGGACAGGTAGCGCCATACAGTTGGAGTTTCCGAAAACACAGTTGGCAGCGTCAGGACCAGAGGGACACCCCAGGCGATCGCCACGAACAGGACCGCTCTCCTGCCACTCTTGAGGCTGCTCTCATGCAACAAGTTCATCCGCCGCTGCAGGTCGAAGAATGGCCCGCCATGCGCCGCTAGGAAATCCAGATGCGGCTCGGTCGATGAGGGCGCCCCAGCCGTCGATGCCGTGACCTGTGTTTCGCCACCCATGTCACTCATCCCTCTGTGACCATCGACAGTCTCCACAAGCACGCGATCCTGCCCAGGCATTGCGGCAAGCACGCAGAATGTCGAACAACCAAGCCATCAGATTTCGTGCAACAGCGGAAGTACGTTACGGTAAATCGCAGTGTAAACGCGCCCATGAGCGCCCCTTTCAGGCCCTGAGATATTTCTGGCGCACCGGTCATGGCCCTGGAGGAAGTACGGGTTGTCACTGGTCGGTGAATTGATTTGCCAGGCAATCCTTGCGGGTAGATATTGACCGCAGCAGTCTTGGGAGAGACTTGCTGCGAACAGAGGGAGGGCCTCATGAAGATTCGTGATCTCCTGCAAACTGCAGCTTTGCCCACGTTGGCGATCGCCGGTCTGGGGGCTGGTGCGGCGGTAGCCGCGTTCAGCACGACTGATACCGGAACACCGGCGGAAATTTCCGCAGCCCCGCATTGTGTCCTTGTCGCCGCCATTCCGGCCCAGGTGGTGGAGGCGATGAAGGCATACGAGGAGGCGGAACCGCAACTGTGGACCGATCTCGGTTCGATGACCTATCAGATCACCACGAAAAGCGCGGATGCCCAGAACTATTTCAACCAGGGTCTCAGGATGGCCGTCAACTTCAACCATGCGGAAGCGAGGCGCGCTTTCCGCATGGCGCAACGCCTGGACCCGGATTGCGCCATGTGCTTCCTGGGTGAGGCGCTGGTGCTCGGACCGAACATCAACGTGCCGATGGACCCGGCGGCGAACGCGCCCGCCATCGCCGCGCTGAAAAAGGCGCAGAGCCTCGCCGCCGGAGCGAGCGAGAAAGAACAGGATTTGATCAAGGCGGTGGCTACCCGCTATTCGGAGGATCCAGCGGCAGAACGGCCCCAGCTCGACGCTGCCTTCGCCGACGCAACGGCTGCCCTGTCGGACAAATATCCGGATGATCTCGACCTCGCACTGCTTGCCGCCGAGGCGGGAATGGACACGCAGCGCTGGGATTACTGGCAGCCGGGCGGCAAGGAACCCAAAGGTCGGGCAGCCGATATCCAGACGCGCCTGGAAGGAGTGCTTGCCAAAGCCCCCGACAACCCCTGGGCGATCCACCTCTATATCCATCTCGTGGAGGCATCGGACCGGCCGGAGCGCGCCGAACCCTACGCCGAACGGCTCGCCGCCCTGATGCCGGGCGCAGGACACATCGTCCACATGCCGAGCCACATCTACTATCGGGTCGGCCGCTACGTCGATGCCTTCGAGACCAATAAGACAGCCTCCAAGGTCGACGAGGCCTATATCTCGCAGACGCACGCGATGGGCGCGTATCCGCTTGCCTACTACGCGCACAATATCCACTTCGTGCTGGTGTCGGCTCAACTGCTCGGCGATAAGCAGACCGTGCTCGCCGAGGCCGACAAGCTCGATAAATGGCTGAGCAACGACATCGTCGCCGAGATACCCTTCGTGCAACCGCTCAAGGCCGCTCCGTACTTCGCCCGGCTGCAGTATACCGATCCGGAGACGGTTCTGGCGATGCCCGAGCCAACTGGCGCACCGCCCTATGTGATGGCGATGTGGCACTACGCGCGAGGGGTCTCTCTGGCCGGGAAGGATGCCGCCGCCGCTCGCAAGGAGGCCGATGCCATCCAGCGCATCGCAGAAGAGAGCGACTGGTCGGCGCTGGACGCCTGGCACATTCCCGTCCGGCCCGTTCTCGATGTGGCGCAGCGCGTGGTCCTGGCGCGCGTCGCGCAGGAGAGTGGCGACAACAGCGCCG
>NZ_JBNDHT010000231.1:0-5952 GCF_056755115.1 Rhizobium sp. SVR5-2C
CTCGTAGAGCGCGAGCAGTTCCTGGCGGTTGGCGAAAACGATGTCGACCGTGCCGGAGCGCATGAGGTCGAGGAATTCCGCACGGTAGCGATCGACGCAGAAGCTGTCGGAAAGCGTCATGGACACTTCGCGCCCATTCTCATGGGCGATGCGGGCGCATTCGCGAATCGCTTCCTTGGCTCGCGGCGGATCCCAGAGGTATCCTTCGAAATAGGTTACCTTGGCTTGAGCTACGACGTCGGGTTCGACGTCTTCCGGACCGAGCTCGACGCAGGCGCCGAGATAGGTGTTCATCGACCGCTCGCCGTCATCGGTGACGAAAATCATGGAGCGCGCGGTCGGCGGGAATGTGTCCTTCGCCTTCGTCTGGTAGTGCACCCCCTGTGCCCTGATGTCGTGCGCGAAAATCGCGCCGAGCTGGTCCTCGGCGACCTTGCCGAAATAGGCGGCCTTGCCGCCTAGGCTCGCAACGCCCGATGCGGTATTGCCGGCGCTGCCGCCGGACGCTTCAAGGGCAGGTCCCATGCGCGAATAGAGAAGTTCGGCGCGTTCGGCGTCGATGAGGTTCATCGCTGCCTTGGTGATACCGTTGTCAATGAGGAACTGGTCGTCGCAGCGCGCGATGATATCCACGATGGCGTTGCCGACAGTCAGAACATCGAATTTGGTCATGAAAGGAATAGGTCCGGGTTGAATGATCGCCGGGGGTTGGTCTTACCCGAATTTCCGGTCATTGGAAGAAAAAACGAGGCTGGTCCCTCTATTTGTTCGCAAAAATGCCGCCAGGGAGTCACGCGGCTGTCACCTTGAGCTTTTAAATATTGTTCGCAAGCAGACCGGCATGAACAGTTTTCGCGTTGCAGCCGGATGAGAAGGGAATGATACCCTTCGACACTGCACCGGAGCGGGCTGACCACGGATGAACTGGCAGACCCGGAAACCGGGTGTCCGGCGACGCCGGATGCGGAAAAGCGGGCGATGCCCGCTTTTTTCGTTCCATCGCCCGGTTTGTAGGCGCCTCTCTTTGCCGTTGCATTGTCAACGAAGAAGTTTTGCTGGTAGAGCAGGGTATCCCGCGCAAGGCCTTTCCCCGCATGATAGCCATCTTCTTCGACGTTCTCCCCATCTTCGTCATGATCCTTATCGGCTGGCTGGTCGTGCAAGCCGGATTGATGAAGGCGGATGTCGGGGATGCGCTGAGCGACTTTGTTTTCAAGATTGCCGTTCCGCTGCTTCTCTTTCGTACGATCGCCGAAGCAGATTTTCACGGCGCTTCGCCGTTTCGCCTCTGGATCGCGTATTTTTCCGGCGTTGCGATTACCTGGACCGCCGGCCACATCGCCGCGACTCGCCTTTTCGGCCGTGACGAGCGCATCGGTGTGCTTGCCGGCGTCTCTTCGGCTTTCGCCAATACGATTTTCGTTGGCCTGCCGCTCGTTCAGCGCACCGTCGGAGACGAAGGACTCGTGCCGCTTTCCATCCTGATTGCCGTGCATCTGCCAGTCATGATGATTATCGGCACAATCATGATGGAGCGGGCGGAGCGGAAGATTTCGGGCAAAGCCGAGCGGAGCATTGGAAGGCTGCTGGGTCAGATCGGACTCAACCTCATCCGAAATCCACTGGTGATCGGCCTTGCGGCGGGCTCAGCGATGCACGTTGCGGGTCTTCACATGCCGCCGCCCGTGAAATCCATCGTCGATCAGCTGGCGGGGGCCGCAGGGCCGGTGGCTCTGGTATCGCTGGGGATGGCGCTTCAGAAATACGGCGTTTCCGGCAATCTCGGCATCGCCAGCATGACCTCTGCCTTCAAGCTGCTGCTGCTTCCATGCTGCGTCTGGACCGCAAGTCATCTGGTCGGACTGACTGGCCAGTGGACAGCCGCGCTGGTGCTGATTTCGTCCGTTCCTACCGGCGTCAATGCCTGGCTGATCGCCAATCGCTTCGGCGTTGGTCACAGCCTTGCGGCTTCAACGATTACGGTCACAACAGCGCTTGGCGCCATTTCAGTTTCCATCTGGGCCTATCTGCTCGGCGCCTGATCGCAAAAGAAAAAGCCCGGCGTTGGCCGGGCCTCAACTTTCATCGGAAACCGGTGCAGGATCACTGTGTAACAGTGTCCGGGGCGTTCGGGTCGGGCAGCGCGACCGGCGAATCGGCCAGCGTGTGCAGGTAGAGGATGACGTTGGCGCGATCCTGTTCCTTCGGCAGGCCCGCAAAACCCATCGCAGTGCCCGGAACCTGCTTCTTCGGTGCCAGCAGGAAATGGTTCAAATGATCGAAGGTCCACTTTTCGCTGCCGCCCTTGGAGAAATCCTTCATAGCGGAGGAGTAGGAAAAGCCCTCATGCGAGGCGATCGGACGATCGACAACACCATAGAGGTTTGGTCCGACTTTGTTCGGACCGCCCTTGGTCGCGTCATGACAGGCCTGACACTTCTTGAATATCGTTTCGCCGGCCTTGGCATCGGCGGTTGCAAGAAGCTTGGCGATCGGCTCCATCGCTGCAGGCGCAGCTTCACCACCGCCGGCGGCGGGCGCCTCCGCGGCAACAATAGCAAAACCCTCTTTCTCCGGTGCTTCGGAGTGGAAGATTCCTTCGGACGCGATCGACACCGACATCAGTACGAAAATTGTACCGAGCAGCGCACCAACGGCCATATTGACATTAGACTTCATCTGCAATGCTCCCCCGCAATTGGCAGACCCTGAAAAGGCACCATCTTGAAATCGCGGGGAACCTATGTCTTTTGGCTGTTCCTTGCAACAGTCTAAATGGTCTTGTACGTGAGACTTTTTGTCATTTCCCGCTTGGAATAGAAAGGCCCGAACGGTGACCGGTTCAATTTTAGATGGCGTGCTGATTCTGATCCCCGCTCGCATGGCGTCCACGCGCCTTCCAGGCAAGCCGCTCGCCGATATTTGCGGACTGCCGATGATCGTTCAGGTGGCCTTGCGGGCCAAGGAAGCGGAGATCGGGCGAGTCGTCGTGGCGGTCGATGACGAGCAGGTTTTCGAAGCTGTTTCGAAAGCCGGCTTCCAGGTCATCATGACCAGCCGGGATCATCAATCCGGTTCCGATCGAATCTTCGAAGCGTTGAACAAGGTTGATCCGGAAGGCAGCGTGAGGGTCGTCGTCAATGTTCAGGGCGACCTGCCGACGATCGATCCCGAAACAATCCGCGCTGCGTTGCGGCCGCTTGAAAACGAGGCCGTCGATATCGCGACGCTCACGGTCGAGATCACCGACGAGGAAGAGAAGACCAATCCCAACGTCGTCAAGGTCGTTGGCTCGCCGCTCTCCGACAGCCGCCTGCGGGGCCTCTATTTTACCCGCGCGACGGCACCGTATGGCAACGGCCCCCTCTATCACCATATTGGCCTTTACGCGTATCGCCGGGCAGCGCTCAAGCGCTTCGTTTCACTCGGCCCCTCGGTTCTCGAAAGGCGCGAATCGCTGGAGCAGCTCCGTGCGCTTGAAGCCGGCATGCGCATCGACGTGGAGATCGTCGACACCGTGCCGCTTGGGGTCGATACACCGGCTGATCTCGAAAAGGCTCGCCGTATCCTTTCGGCAAAGAAGGCGTGAGGACATCGCTATGAACATCCAGACCAATCGAATTGCTTTTCAGGGCGAGTTCGGCGCGAATTCCGACATGGCCTCCCGTGACATGTTCCCGACCATGGAGCCGCTGCCCTGTCAGACCTTCGAGGATGCGTTCACGGCGGTCGACAATGGCGAGGCCGACATTGGGATGATCCCGATCGAAAACACGATCGCTGGCCGCGTCGCCGATATCCATCATCTTCTGCCCGAGTCCCGGCTTCACATCATCGGCGAATACTTCATGCCGATCCGTTTCCAGCTGATGGTGTTGCCCGGCGTTTCGAAGGACGAAATCCGCACCGTTCACAGCCACATCCATGCGCTCGGCCAGTGCCGCAGAATCGTGCGCGCGCATGGCTGGAAGCCGGTGATTGCAGGAGACACGGCAGGGGCTGCGAAGCTCGTCAAGGAAACCGGTGACCGGACGATGGCGGCCCTTGCACCGCGCCTTGCCGCCGAGCTTTATGGCCTCGATATCGTTGCCGAAAATGTGGAGGACGCGGAGAGCAACGTCACCCGTTTCGTCATCCTCTCTCGTGACGAAGAATGGGCAAGCCGTACTTCCGAGGAAGAAAAGATCGTCACCACGTTCGTCTTTAACGTCCGCAACATCCCGGCCGCGCTTTACAAGGCGCTTGGCGGGTTTGCCACCAATGGCATCAACATGACCAAGCTTGAAAGCTACCAGCTCGGCGGCAAGTTCGTTGCAACGCAGTTCTACGCCGATATCGAAGGTCATCCGAACGACGCCAATGTGCGCCGGGCTCTGGAGGAATTGCGGTTCTTCTCCGAGAACGTCCGCATTCTCGGGGTCTACCACGGTCACCCGATGCGCGGGCAATTGCACAAATAACAAAAAAGGGGCGCCGCTGGCGCCCCTTTTTCTTTCCGCTCATTTGTCCGGCTCGCAGACGCGCAGCCGATGGCCATCCGGATCGAGAGCGACAAAGGTCGGGCCGAAATCCATGTCGGTCAGCTCCTGGGCAATAGGCAGGCCGCGCTTTCGCCAATCCTCGTAGTAGCTGGCAACGGCATTCTCCCCCGGCACCATGAAGGCGACTTCGCCCCGATTGCCGATGGCAGAAGGCTGCGGTTCGACCGTGCTGCGCCGCCACAGGCCAAGCGTGAAGCCGCCATCGAGCGGAAACGCGACAAAATTCGGTGCCGCGACGCCGGGTTCGCGGCCGAGCAGGTTCTTGTAGAAGACGGCGCTTTCAGCCGGATCCTTGACGTAGAGAATAACAAGATTGGGGCTGGACATATTGCTGTTCCTTTTTGGTATGAAATCGTGCCCCACAGTGCCGAAGCCTGCTGCCGATCTATGGCAGCAGGCTTCGGCGCCCGGGAGGTTGAACTCGCGGGATTGGCGTTTAAGGGGCCAATTGAATTGAATCGTCCTCGTGGTGCGGGGGGCTCCAGTCCATGAACCCTAGATCGCGCTTCATGTAGTCGGACATCGCATCGAGATCGAGCCAAGGATAGCGGCTTCGCACCATGTTGCGGGATGCGTTCAGCATCATTCGCAGCATCGGGGATTGCGGGTATCGCGCATGCGTGGATGTGTTCTCGACAGGTCGATTCACGCATGCCGATCGGGTGAGGTTCAGACTCGTCATTATCGGTTCTCCTGCTTGGATTAGAACCGATAATAACGCCGCCTACTGACAGTTTATGGCAGTAGGATTCAAGGTTCGGCGGGAACGTTCTGCTGTTCGCTCCACTCCTTGAGAAGAACGGCACGCCGGCGCGGATAACGCGTGTCGTCTGGGAGGATTTCGATGATTCGGTCGGTGCGGAAGTGGCGGTAATCCTGCCTGAGCTCACACCAGGCGACCATCACCCGGACTTGCTCGAAAAAGCTGATCGCGAAGGGCCAGACGCGGCGGACGGTGACCGCACCGCTTTCATCCGTATAGGTCAATTTGAGGATACGCTCGGCCCGGATTGCCTTGCGGATGACGCCGAGATCGGCCTTGTCCTCGAAACGCGGACGGAAATTGACGAGAAGGGTCGAGGTTTCGATCTCGTCGCGCATCTCGCGCGGCAAGACATCCGCAATCTTGGCCAGAGCATCGGTGCCTGCCGCAGCAAGGCGAGGATCTGCGGCGCGCGCGACCCAGCGGGATCCGAGGACCAGCGCTTCGATCTCATCCTGCGAAAACATCATCGGCGGCAGCATGAAACCGGGCTTCAGGACATAGCCGACCCCTGCCTCGCCATCGATCAGCGCGCCCTGCGCCTGCAGGCTGGCAATATCGCGGTAGAGGGTGCGGATGCTGACGCCCGTTTCAGCCGCAAGGATGGCGCCGCTCACTGGACGGCGATAGCGCCGCAGTGTCTGAAGC
>NZ_JBNDHT010000232.1:0-5940 GCF_056755115.1 Rhizobium sp. SVR5-2C
GTACCAGACCGCGTCTTTGTTCGTCTTCCCGTCCACCTCCAAGGAATAGTAGTTTGCCACTCCCTTCCATGGGCACCGGCTGGTAGTAGAGCTCGGTCGAAGGAAGTCCTTTTTGACGGCCTCAGGGGGGAAGTAGTGGTTTCCTTCGACCACGATCGTCTGGTCCGATTCCGCTATCTTCAAGCCATTCCATGTCGCCGATGTCATTTCTTTTCCTTTCGTTGGCCGTAGCCTTTCGTGGCACGCGCCCTGCGCCGCCCTCGATCGCGGCTCGGTAGCCGGCCGGGCCTGGATGCGTTGCAACGGGGAATTATTGTACCGAACGCCTCCTGCCCGAGTCTTGTTTTCTGTCTTCGAACTATCATTGCAGGCGGTGTTGCATGGTTTCGCGCAAAGTCCGTAGGTCGTGCGCGAATATGCGGATACCCTCGGCCAGTTTCTCCGTAGCCATGGGGTCCTCGTTCATGATCCATCTGAACGTGATTTCGTCCATCGGGTCGGACGGCTGCGGGTGTTTGATGTCGACTGCGTCCTCGCTCACGAACCAGTGGCAGATCGCATCGGCCTCCTCCCGGAGCGGCGTCGGCGACAGCGCGCCCGGGGTGAGCGAGCGGGCGAGTTTTCCCTCGTCCGTTGAGAGCGCGTCGAGAAGGGCCGGCGCGATCGTGAGCCGGTCGCACCCCGCGAGGGCTTCGATCTGGCCGGTATTTCGAAACGACGCGCCCATCACGATCGTCCCGATGCCGTTCGCCTTGTAGTGGTTGTATATGTCACGCACCGAGCGGACGCCCGGGTCCTCCTCGGGTGCCAGGTCCCGTCCGAGAGACTTCTTGTGCCAATCGTAGATGCGGCCCACGAAAGGCGAGATCAGGAACGCTCCAGCCTCGGCGCTAGCGACTGCCTGGGCCCGATTGAGGAGCAGTGTCATGTTGCACTTGATGCCATCCCGCTGAAGCACTTCGGCCGCCCGAATCCCTTCCCAGGTTGACGCGAGCTTGATCAGCACCCGTTCACGATCGACGCCGCGTTCTTTATAGTCCGCGATGATCTGGCGAGCCTTGGCGATCGACGCCGCGACGTTGAACGACAGCGTCGCGTCGACTTCGGTAGACACGTAGCCCGGCACCAGGCGCAAAAGCTCGATGCCCACCGAGATCGCCAAGCGGTCAGCGGTCGCGGCTGCGATGTATCGCGGGTTACCGGTCTTTGCCCGCCCCCACGACAAAGCCTCTTCGACGACATGGCGATAAGCCTCGGTCCCAAGGGCCTTGAGCACGATGGTAGGGTTCGTGGTGCAGTCGGTAGGCTTGAATCGCGCCACAGCCTCAATGTCGCCTGTGTCCGCGACAACTGTGGTCATAGCTCGCAATTGCTCTAGTTTGGAAGTCATGGCCTTTTCCTTTCGACTTCTTTCCGCTCGCGTAGGCCAGGCGCATCTCGCCGAGTGAGTCCACGCCGTGGCGCTATTGAATGGCGCCCGTCCGTTGCTCCCTCCGCGCCTGCTGTGTTTGGTTCAGACAGGCCTTCCCGACTGCTCCTCCTCGAAGGTCACAGCGACTGCCGCGTTTGCAGACAGGCGAATTTTCTGGCCTTCGACTTCAGCGACAAGGCCGAGATCGATGAAGTGGTTGTGGTTCTTATGCGCGCCTTCACCACTGTCGCGCTTGGCAAGCTTGATCCGGCCGTCGACGACCGCATCAACAGTGCCGACGTGAACCCCATCCGCGCCGATCACTTCCATGTCCGGGACGATCTTTTCGCTGCTCATGCTCTTCTCCTTTGCTGGGCTTTCGCGTCGGCCGTGCCGCCCGCGTATGTACTCAGACGTCCTCGGCCAGCCTCAGGCCGAAAAATTGCCACCGGGTGTGGCCTGGAAAGAAGTTCCGATAGCCGGCCCGGACGTGACCTCGCGGCGTGACGCAAGAGCCGCCTCGCAGGACGAACTGCCCTGACATGAATTTACCGTTGTATTCGCCAACGGCGCCTTCCACGGCTCGGAAGCCTGGATATGGGGTGAAGGGACTGCGGGTCCACCCCCAGACGTCGCCGAACATCTGTTGCAGTCCGGCGCGCGGTGCTGCAGGCTTCGGTCGCAGCCGGTTCGCGTCGAGGAAGTTGCCCTCGAGGCCGAGCCCCCCGTGTCGCCACCTCCCATTCGCTTTCCGTGGGGAGGCCCTTGTCGGCCCAGGTAGCGAAAGCGTCGTTGCAAGTCATTCGCTCCAAGTGCCGACTGGAATAAGCGCATTGGTTCCATGTGGAGACCTCTTGAGTAATGGTTTGCTGTTGCTGACCGCGAAGCAGAGCGCACGCAAGCACACTAGGTGATGTCGACTGCGTTTCTACGCCGATCGGCGTAAGGATGGATCTTGACCGGCGCCGGGGCGTCACGTCGGCGCGCGCGCCTTGTCGACCGCTGCGATGAATTCCTCCGCGGCGATAGCGAAGCCGTCCTGCAGCACTACGCCTGCCGGGTCGACGGCGACGAACCACGGTGTTCCACCGGTGCGATAGTTTTCCATCGTCGTGGGAAGCCGGTGTCCGGGTAGGCCCCCCTCGTGGCCGAAGGGAATGCGCAGGTCATATCGTCTCTGGTCCTCGGAGAGTCGCTCAGCTGTATTGGTTTCGGCGCCCTCGAAGACAGTCTGCACCACGGCGTAGGCGACATCGCGATCCCGCGTCCGCTCGATGAGAGATAACAAAGCCGGGAACCCGTGTGAGTGACAGCCGGGGCACCAGT
Organism: Rhizobium sp. SVR5-2C; assembly: GCF_056755115.1. Lineage (NCBI taxonomy): Bacteria > Pseudomonadati > Pseudomonadota > Alphaproteobacteria > Hyphomicrobiales > Rhizobiaceae > Rhizobium > Rhizobium sp. SVR5-2C. The sequence continues at coordinate 2,738 of NZ_JBNDHT010000232.1, forward strand.
GCTGATAGAAGAACAGAACACGATGGCGCTGCCCGAGTGAGGACACGGTGACCGGTGGGCAGTGCATGCCCTCCGCGTCGATCCAGTACGGAACGAACAGCTCGGGTGCTGGACGTCCGGAAATGCCGTATTTCATTGCGTCTACCTCCTTTTCTTTGCGAGGCTGACGAGTCAGGCTGCCGCATTGCGCCGCGGCAGCTTCCATTGCGGGCGGATGAAGTGGCATGTGTAGCCGTTCGGAATACGCTCCAGGTAATCCTGGTGCTCCGGCTCAGCCTCCCAGAAATCGCCGACGGGGGTCACCTCGGTGACTACCTTGCCCGGCCATAGACCGGAAGCTTCAACATCGGCGATGGTGTCTTTGGCAACGCGCTTCTGCTCATCACTTGTATAGAAGATCGCCGAACGGTAGCTCGCGCCACGGTCGTTGCCCTGGCGGTCGACCGTCGTCGGGTCGTGGATCTGAAAGAAGAACTCCAGGATATTTCGGAAGCTCGTCTCAGCCGGATCGAATATGACCTCGATCGCCTCGGCGTGGTCGCCGTGATTGCGGTAGGTCGCGTTCTTGACTTCTCCGCCCGAATATCCGACCCGGGTCGAGACCACTCCGGGCAGCCGTCTAACGAGCTGCTGCATGCCCCAGAAGCAGCCGCCGGCCAAAACCGCGCGTTCTGTCGTTGCCGTCATCGGGTTTCCTCCTGCTTGGAAAAGAGTTTGGCGTAGTCGCCGTAGCCCTCGCTCGTCAGCTGATCACGGTGGATGAACCGGAGCGATGCCGAATTCATGCAATACCGCAACCCCCCTTTGTGGCGCGGGCCGTCTGGGAAGAGGTGGCCAAGGTGGCTGTCGCCATGCTTGGAGCGGACTTCGGTTCGGGTCATGCCGTGGGTATTGTCGACATTCTCGACGACGTTTTCCGGCTCGATCGGCTTCGTGAAGCTCGGCCAGCCTGTGCCGCTGTCGAATTTGTCGATTGACGCAAAGAGCGGCTCGCCGGACACCACGTCGACGTAGATGCCGGGCTCTTTGTTGTCCCAATACTCGTTCTGGAACGGCCGTTCGGTACCGTCGGTCTGCGTCACCCGGTATTGTTCCGGCGTGAGGCGAGACAGCGCATCCGGATTCTTGTTGTAGGATCTCATCTGCTGTCCTCCATTTGAGCCCTAGAGTTAAGAAACCGGAGGCCGCCGGTCCAATGACCGATGGGAATTGAATCGATGCCTTGGACTGAAGAGCGATACAGGTTCGATGGGCCGCTCGGCGAATGCCGTAGCGAAGGAGGGGTCGCGATGGGAGGTGACAAATTCGGGTGGGTACTGGCGAAAGTGCCAAAGTTACAGCGAAGGAGCATTTACGGACCGACGCTACGGAGCGACGGTTCGCCGTTCCAGGGACGATGGGAGAACTAACGTGTTTGCACGCGAATCGCGGAATCGTACTCTGGCGCGACCGAGTGACCGAGCGCCGGCCGGTTCGCCTAAGCTTTCCCCGGCGAGCCTACGCACGGCCGCGAGGATCTCAGTAGGTTCCTGCCTTATGGTGAAGTCCGGCTCTATAAAGGCGCTTTGGATTTGGCCATTGCGATCGACGACATAGGTGGCCGGCAGCGGCAACATCCACATGGATGATCCGTGCCTCTTCCCAAGATCGATTTTTAGGCTCGAGTAATAGGCCCGGGTTTCTTCGGGAACTGAAAACAAGACGCCGTAGGACATGGCGACGCCATGGTCGACGTCGGCGAGGACCTGGAGGTCAAGGCCGAAGCTGCGCTTCATTTCGCGGGGGAAGCCTCCAGTGTCCGGGCTGAGAACGACGAGATTGGCTTTGAGATCCTCGAACTCCTGTTTCGCCGCCTGGAGGCCGCAGAGCTCGGCCGTGCAATAGGGGCACCACCCACCTCGGAAGAAACTTATGACCAGGGGTCCTTCACGTCGTAGCTGCTCGGACGATACCAAGCGACCATCGGCATCCGGCAGCAAGAAGTCCGGCGCGGTGTCGCCAACATTCAAGGCGCGCGATGCGAAATCGTGCTCCCGGATCCGTTTTACAAGAAAGTCGTAGGCCTCCCAATCTGCTGGTCCGAACGCAGCAAGCAGATCGCCCCTTAGTTTGTCGTAGTTCATTGTCTTACCGACCCTCAATTGAAAAGATTGACACGCAGAATTCCGAAAAATGAAACAATAGATGTCCCCATCCGGTTTCTACGGCTCACAATTGGAGGTTGCTCAACTCGGATTCCAATGATGCGTGGCTATCAAATCGATGCCATAGCATTGGCGGGAAGACGATAAAACCGGCGGCGCAAGTCTCACCGGTGAGCCGCGTTGCTGAAACGCTGAACTGCTAATGGCGGCGCGCCGGTTCGGCAGCATTCCGAGTAGTTATCGAGTCAATACCTTTACGCAGCTTTCGCCAAAACCTAACGGTTTTCCGCCACGGCCGAAACCACGAGAGAACTCTGTCGCAGGCGAGACGCTGCCGCACGCGGCGAGTCGGCTGAAGATGCGTGCAAGAAACGGCGGGGCCGCGGCCGCGCGACCAGGCAAATGGGGTGCTGACAGGTGGACGAGACGAGCGGAGGAGTAGACTTCATGGAGCAGGAAGAGCAGCACCTGCTCGACAGCCTGAGGCGGTTGCGACGCTCGCTCCGCGTCCAGGCCGCGGACGAGATTCCGGCGATCGAGCATGTGACCTTCGGACAAAGGATCGCCGATGCGGTAGCGAGCGTCATGGGATCGTGGACATTCATTATAATCCAAAGTGCGGTTTTGGTTACTTGGATTGCGACTAACGTCGCGGGCGCGATGAGCGGCTGGGACCCTTACCCGTTTATTCTCTTGAACCTCGCTCTCTCCTTCCAGGCCGCTTACGCGGCTCCCGTTATCATGATGAGCCAGAACCGGCAGCAGGACATCGACCGCCGGGCCGCCGAGAACGACTACAGAATCAATGTGAAGGCAGAACTTGAGATCGAGCTCCTTCATGAGAAGATAGACCAGCTGCGAGAGCAGGAAGTTCTCAAGTTGACCGAGGCGGTAATGCGCCTGACCATGTTGCTCGATCGCGCCACAAGCGAGACACCGTCGACCGTCTTGGAACTGCGCGGGGTAATAGATCCGGCTTCATAACGATCGGCTATAAATTCGATGGCGACACGTGATTTCCCCTTCAGAAATCAAGACGCCACTCTTTCCAACCTCAGG
>NZ_JBNDHT010000233.1:0-5917 GCF_056755115.1 Rhizobium sp. SVR5-2C
GATCCTGAACCAGAAGGCCATCCACGACTCCGGTCCAGAGGGTGAGAAGCTTTACTGCGTCTACGTTGCCGTCGGCCAGAAGCGCTCCACGGTTGCCCAGTTCGTCAAGGTTCTCGAAGAGCGCGGCGCCCTGAAGTATTCGATCATCGTTGCCGCAACGGCTTCCGATCCGGCTCCGATGCAGTATCTCGCGCCGTTTGCCGGCTGCACCATGGGCGAATATTTCCGCGACAACGGCCAGCATGCCTTGATCGGCTACGACGACCTGTCCAAGCAGGCTGTTTCCTACCGTCAGATGTCGCTGCTGCTGCGCCGTCCGCCGGGCCGCGAAGCCTATCCGGGCGACGTCTTCTATCTGCACTCGCGTCTCCTCGAGCGCGCTGCAAAGATGAGCGACGCGGCTGGCGCCGGTTCGCTGACTGCTCTGCCGGTCATCGAAACGCAGGGCAACGACGTTTCGGCGTTTATCCCGACCAACGTGATTTCGATCACCGACGGCCAGATCTTCCTCGAGACCGACCTGTTCTATCAGGGCATCCGTCCGGCTGTTAACGTCGGTCTGTCGGTTTCGCGCGTCGGCTCCGCCGCACAGATCAAGGCGATGAAGCAGGTTGCCGGCTCGATCAAGGGCGAGCTCGCCCAGTATCGCGAAATGGCCGCCTTCGCCCAGTTCGGTTCGGACCTCGATGCTGCGACACAGCGCCTGCTGAACCGTGGTGCCCGCCTGACCGAGCTCCTGAAGCAGCCGCAGTTCTCGCCGCTGAAGACGGAAGAGCAGGTCGCGGTTATCTTCGCCGGCGTCAACGGCTACCTCGACAAGCTTCCGGTCGCTCAGGTCGGCAAGTTCGAACAGGCTCTGCTGTCGTATCTCCGCTCTGAAGGCTCGGCCATCCTCGACACGATTCGGACGGAAAAGGCGATCAGCGACGACACCCGGAGCAAGCTCACCGCTGCTCTCGATACGTTCGCGAAGTCTTTTGCCTGATCGAACTCAATTAGGACGGACAACGGATGCCTTCACTTAAGGATCTGAAAAACCGGATTGCCTCGGTCAAGGCGACGCAGAAGATCACCAAGGCGATGAAAATGGTCGCCGCGGCAAAGCTTCGGCGTGCGCAGGAGGCGGCCGAGGCCGCTCGGCCTTATTCGGAGCGCATGGCGGCGGTTCTTTCGAACATCGCTAGCGCGGTTACCGATGCCGATGATGCACCCGCACTCATGACCGGTACTGGCAAGGATCAGGTTCATCTGCTCGTTGTCTGCACCGCCGAGCGTGGCCTCTGCGGCGCTTTCAATTCGCAGATCGCGCGTTTCGCGCGCGATCATACTCGCAAGCTCGTTGCCGAAGGCAAGACCGTCAAGATCTTTACCGTCGGCAAGAAGGGCTACGACATTCTTCGCCGCGAATTTTCCTCGCTCATCGTCGAGCGCAAGGAACTTCGTGACGTGAAGCGCGTCGGGTTCGAGAATGCCGACCAGATCGGCAAGCGTGTCATCGAGATGTTCGAAGCCGGCGAGTTCGACGTTTGCACGTTGTTCTACTCCCAGTTCAAATCGGTCATTTCGCAGATTCCAACGGCTCAACAGCTGATCCCGGCTTCCGCCCCGACTGGCGTCGTCGAGGATGCTGAACATGCGGGCGCGGTTTACGAATACGAGCCGGATCCGGCATCGATTCTGAGCGAATTGATCCCGCGCAACATCTCGGTCCAGATTTTCCGGGCGCTCCTTGAGAACGTCGCCGGCGAAATGGGCGCCAAGATGAGCGCCATGGACAACGCGACACGCAATGCCGGTGAGATGATCAACAAATTGACGCTCAGCTACAACCGCCAGCGTCAGGCTCAGATCACCAAGGAACTCATTGAAATCATTTCGGGCGCCGAAGCGCTCTGAGGCTAGAGAAAGAGGGTAAGAAAATGGCTAGGGCAGCTACCCCGAAGGCGGCAGCGAAGACCGCCGCTATGAAGACCGCCACAGGCTCTGTCGGCAAGGTCACACAGGTTATCGGCGCCGTCGTCGACGTTGCTTTCGAGGGCGAACTGCCGGCGATTTTGAACGCGCTCGAAACGACCAATGCCGGCCACCGCCTGGTTCTCGAAGTCGCTCAGCACCTCGGTGAGAACGAAGTCCGCACGATCGCCATGGACTCGACCGAAGGTCTCGTACGCGGTCAGCAGGTCGCCGATACCGGCGCTCCGATCTCCGTTCCGGTCGGTCCGGAAACGCTCGGCCGCATCATGAACGTCATCGGCGAGCCGGTCGACGAAGCCGGTCCGCTGGTCACGGCTACGAAGCGCGCGATCCATCAGGATGCGCCGGCTTACGTGGATCAGTCGACGGAAGCGCAGATCCTCGTCACCGGCATCAAGGTCGTTGACCTTCTGGCGCCTTACGCCAAGGGCGGCAAGATCGGCCTCTTCGGCGGTGCAGGCGTCGGCAAGACCGTTCTCATCATGGAACTGATCAACAACGTCGCCAAGGCGCACGGTGGTTACTCGGTATTTGCAGGCGTGGGCGAACGTACCCGCGAAGGCAATGACCTCTACCACGAAATGATCGAATCCGGCGTGAACAAGCACGGCGGCGGCGAAGGCTCGAAGGCAGCGCTCGTTTACGGCCAGATGAACGAACCGCCGGGCGCCCGCGCACGTGTGGCTCTGACCGGTCTGACGGTTGCGGAAAACTTCCGTGACCAGGGCCAGGACGTGCTGTTCTTCGTCGACAACATCTTCCGCTTCACCCAGGCCGGCTCGGAAGTGTCGGCTCTGCTCGGCCGTATTCCTTCGGCCGTCGGGTATCAGCCGACGCTCGCAACGGACATGGGCCAGATGCAGGAGCGTATTACGACCACGACGACCGGCTCGATCACCTCGGTTCAGGCGATTTACGTTCCGGCCGACGACTTGACCGACCCGGCTCCGGCAACCTCGTTCGCGCACCTGGACGCAACGACGGTTCTGTCGCGTTCGATCGCTGAAAAGGGTATCTACCCGGCTGTCGACCCGCTCGACTCCACCTCGCGCATGCTCGACCCGATGGTGGTCGGCGAAGAACACTACGAGATCGCTCGTAAAGTCCAGTCGACGCTGCAGCGCTACAAGTCCCTGCAGGACATCATCGCGATCCTGGGCATGGACGAGCTCTCCGAAGAGGACAAGCTGTCCGTTGCCCGCGCCCGCAAGATCGAGCGCTTCCTGTCGCAGCCGTTCTTCGTTGCGGAAGTCTTCACCGGCTCGCCGGGCAAGCTGGTTGCTCTCGAAGACACGATCAAGGGCTTCAAGGGTCTCGTCAACGGCGAGTATGACGACCTTCCGGAAGCAGCCTTCTACATGGTCGGCTCGATCGAGGAAGCCATCGAGAAGGCCAAGAAGCTCTCCGCAGCCGCTTGATGAACGAAGCTGATCACGAGGTTTTCTGCTGCGACTCCCTGAGGGAAGTCGTGGCAGAACTTCCCGCTCCAGCAGCGCCGACCGTTTACAGGGCGGACAACGGCGTGCTGATGATGGTGGTGGGCTTGGTCCAGACTGAGGAAGGTCTCGGATATCTCGATCAGGCAATACTGCATTGCCCGTTCTGCGGGACCAAACTGCAAGATGCAAAAGCCATAGCCGAGAAGGTGAATCACTGATGGCTGACAATTTCAATTTTGAACTCGTATCTCCGGAGCGCATACTTCTGTCGGAGATGGTGACGGAAGTTGTCATTCCGGCAACCGAGGGCGACATGACCGTTATGGCGCACCACGCCCCGACGATGACGACCATCAAGCCGGGCATCGTCAGCGTGCGCTCCCGCGACGGCTCCAAGCAGGACTACGTCGTTTTCGGTGGCTTCGCGGACATTCTGCCGACAGGCTGCACGCTGCTTGCGGAATCTGCCGTTGCGATCGAGGATTTGCGCAAGGACGAGCTCACCCGCCGCATCGAGACCGTGAAGGCGGAACTCGAGGACGCCCTCTCCGAGGAACACAGGTCGAGGCTCGAGCATCTGATCATGGAACTCTCGCATCTGCGCGGCGTCGTAGAGGAGTAATCTCAATCACCGGAAGTGACCGGAGCGGCCTTAACAGGCCGCTTTTTTTCGCGGTAATGTCTGCTCAACGCGGAAGAGCCTTGGCCCTGAGAAGCACCGGCCGTTCGATAAAAACATAGCTGAATGTCGCTACGGCGAACACGAGTGCTGTAGCCACGAGCGACCAGAGCAGCCATCCGAAAAGCAGGTCGCCGCCGAGCGGACCGAATGCCGAGGGAAAGATCGCTTTCATCGCTGAAATGATCGGATCTTGCCAGAGGTAGATGCCGAACGAGATCTTTGCGATAAAGCCGATCGCGCGATGATCGAGAACATCGCCAAGCCGAAGCGAGTGCGCCAGCGCAACAAGCGTCAGCGCGACAGCGGCCGGAAAAAGCGGGAAGTCATAGGGTATGCCAAGCCAGCCGTAGGCCTCCCATGTCCCGCCGGAAGCAGAGGCGAGGGCAGTGGCGGCGCCTGCCATTCCCAGAGAGGCGAGAACGTCGAAGAAAGCTGCTTTCCGTCGCGGCAGCATTGTCTCGATGCCCGATGCGAGGACGCCAAGCGCGAATATCGAGAAAAAGCCGATCGGATTGTAGCGCGGCATCCATTCCTTCGCTCCGCCCAGCATTCCGAACGCCCAGCCGCGTCGCAGGTCGTCCGGCTGCAGGTTGTTGACGATCAGCCAGTGCACGGCAAGAACCGCGGCAATGACACCAAGCCAGAGGAGACGCGTGGCGAAGCGCGGCAGCGCGCGGCCAAGGCGATAAAGTGCAAACATGCCTAGCGGCAGCAGCACGTAGCAGGTCGCCTCGAACGGAATGGACCAAAGCGGTCCGTTTCCCTCGACAGGAAAGAAGGTTCGCCAATGCCACTGGCTCATCAGCAGAAAGCCGGCGGCAAAACGAATGGCAAGGTCGGCCGTCAGCGGATGTCCGAACAGCGTGACGCTCAAAATGAAGCCGGCGGTCAGCGCCACCCAGAAGCCCGGCAGGATGCGAGCTGCCCGGCGCACCACATAGGTCTTCATGTCCGGCATCGGGCGCCGCCCATCCAGCGCAGACCAGAAGGGCCGTGCCAGGAGGTAGCCGCTCAGGACGAAGAAGATCGCCACGCCAAAATTGCCGAAGCGGGCAACGACCAGAGCTGATTGGACGCCAGGGTTCACCTGGCTGATGTCTATCCGCAAGACGAGGTGGTGAACGAGCACCAGCAAGCAGGCGGCTGCGCGCATCGCATCCGGGCCGGCCAGCCTTCCGTCTCTCTGCATCAGCGCCTCGCCTGTCTGGTTCGCATCAGGCCTAGGCCATGATAACGGACGGAACAAGGGGCAGAGCACGCTTCACTTACGCTGCGGCGGCACGTGTCAGCATGTAGCTATCCAGAGCGGCAGCCTCGTCCTTTGCCAGATATAGCCCTTTCTTGGATCGTCGCCACAGGACGTCTTCGGCGGTGATGGCCCATTCGTGCTGGACGAGATAGCCGACCTCGGCCTCGTAGAGATCGGATCCGAAGCAGCGGCCGAGGTCTCCAAGCGACTTCGCCTGCCCGAGCAGCACGCTGGCCCGGGTGCCGTAGCGGCGCGTCAGACGGCGGGCATGCGGATCGGCCAGGAACGGATAGGCCGCCTTGAGCGTTGCGACCTGCGCCTCGTAGCCCTGCACCGGAAAGTCGCCGCCCGGCAGATGGCTGTTGGCCGTCCACGGGCTAGCCTTTTCGCCGATCGCCGCGCCGATCTTTTCCAGCGCATGTTCCGACAGCCGCCGGGTGGTCAGCTTGCCGCCGAAGACGTTGAGCAGCGGTGCGGCACCGGCCTCGCCCTCCACCTTCAGCACATAGTCGCGTGTCGCCTCCTGCGCCTTCGAGGCGCCGTCGTCATAGAGCGGCCGCACCGCCGAATAGC
>NZ_JBNDHT010000234.1:0-5661 GCF_056755115.1 Rhizobium sp. SVR5-2C
GGGTGATGATATTGCCCGGCTCGACAAAGGCCGTATAGCCGTCTTCGCCGCCCCCCTTGGCCATCATCTCGCGCGCCCAGGCGCAGAATTCGTCCATGTAGAATTGGTAGTTCGTGAACAGGACGAAGTTCTGGAAGTGCTGCGCGCTGGTTGCCGTGTAGTGCGCGAGGCGGGCGAGCGAATAATCGATGCGTTGCGCGGTGAAGGGGGCAAGCGGCGACGGTTCGCCCGGCGGCGGAATGTATTCGCCGTTGGCGATCTCGTCGTCGGTGGTGTTGAGATCAGGCGTATCGAAAAGGTCGCGCATCGGGATGTCGATGAAGGCCGATGCCGACGCCTCGACATGCGCGCCTTCGCCAAACGCAAAATGCAACGGGATCGGCGTCGATGATTCGGATACGACGACCGGGACATTGTGGCTGCGCATCAAGAGCGCCAGCTGTTGCCTCAAGTAGTGGCGGAAAAGCTTCGGCCGGGTGACGGTTGTCGTATAAACGCCCGGCGCCGTCACATGGCCATAGGACAGACGCGAATCGACATGGCCGAAGCTGGTCGTCTCGATGCTGACCTGGGGATAGTAGGCGCGGTAGCGCGAAGTGATCGGCGCGCCCTTGGCGAGCTCCGCAAAACTGTCGATCAGGAAGGCTGTATTGCGTTCGTAGAGCTCGGTGAGCGCATCGACGGCCTTTACAGGATCATCGAAGCTTTGCGGTTCAAAGGCAGGTGGCGAGGAAATATCGAGAGGTGAGATTCGTTTGCTCATGGCGCATTATAGGTTGCCGTTGTTAACAAGCAAGCGACGCCCCGGTGACCAATCGGAGAATATTAGGCAGTCTTGATCTTAGCGCATGTTGCTGCAGAAGGGGCTGGTCGAATTGAGGCAGGTGTAGCTCGCGCCGAAATGCGACTGCGAACCGCCACCCCCGCCGCCGTGTACGACGGCTGCCGAGAATGTGATCGCGAAAACCGCCATGAAGAGTGTAATGACGGTGAACCGTCTTGCCAGAATAAGCACGTCCGTGATCCCTGAACCTGTGTGCGCCCTATCGTTGAGATAAGTTCTGCCACACCCGGTCTGAACGGGCGCTGAGATCGCGGTTCATTTGGCGTTCACAATGATTGACTGCTTGAAGGCGGTCTCTCGCTACTTATGTGTTTAGTCCCGCTAAGGAGATTTTCATGACGGCACCGATCGAACTTTACTATTGGCCGACCCCGAACGGCTGGAAAATCAGCATCATGCTCGAGGAACTCGGTGTTCCCTACGAGGTGAAATACATCAACATCGGCAAGGGCGAGCAGTTCGCGCCGGACTTCCTGAAGATCGCGCCGAACAACCGCATGCCAGCCATCATCGATCCGGACGGCCCCGGTGGCGAGCCGATCTCCGTCTTCGAATCCGGTGCCATCCTGCAATATCTCGGCCGCAAATACGGCCAGTTCTATCCCACGGACGAGCGGAAGCGCGTGCAGGTCGAGGAATGGCTTTTCTGGCAGGTCGGCGGTCTTGGCCCCATGGCCGGTCAGGCCCACCACTTCCGCAACTATGCGCCGGAAAAGATCGAATACGGCATCAACCGCTATACGAACGAAGTGAACCGCCTCTATGGCGTCATGAACAAGCAGCTGGAAGGCCGGGATTATCTCGCCGGCGAATATTCGATCGCCGACATGGCCTGCATCGGCTGGGTCATCCCTTACGAACGGCAGGGACAGGACCTCAACGATTTTCCGAACCTGAAGGCCTGGTTCGAGCGTATGCATCAGCGACCTGCGGTCTTGAAGGGCATTGCCGTCGGCAAGGAAGAGCGCGAACGTCAGGCCAATCTGGCCGAAGACAAGGAAGCGCAGAAGATCCTTTTCAATCAGCGCGCCCGCTGAGGTGTGGAAGCGCAGTTGGAAAAGCGCCCGGATGACCGGGCGCTTTTTTTGTTCAGAGCCGCGTCCAGGTCTGTGACTTGCAGAAGACCTTGAGCACGCAGCCGCTCATCTTCAGCGAATTGCCGGACACGGTGCCCGAACCGCTGTAGGTCTTGTCATTGCTCGGATCGGTGATCTCGCCGCTGTATGTGCCGCCGGAGCCTGCAAGCGTTCCGATCTTCCTGCCGGCGAACTTGCCGGTCTTCAGCGTTATGCAATAGCCGCCGCCGCAAGGGGCGATCACCGCCGTGTCGCCGGCGACCGTCTTCCAGTTGCCGACGATAGGCTCCTCGGCATAGGCGAAGCTTGCCGAAAGCGCCAATGCGCCGGCCAGAATAAGCGTTCGGATCATTATCCCCTCCCTCATGTCCGTTGCGCGCAAAGTAACTAACGCGAACGTAAGGGTAAAGGACGCCGGGGTTAAAACGGCGGATTTTCAGGCTGCTTTTGCCCCGGATTATTTCCAGCTTTCTTCTTGCAAGCTCATTTCGTGGTGAACGAAAGCTTTATTTTCAAAAGTAAACTTTTCGTAAAAGTTCGCGGAAAGTCCTTAATAGGCAGGGATTCCGATGTTTAACGAAAACCCAATTTTACCAAGCGTTTGCACTTTGTTTGTCTCAAATTAATCATGCATTTTAGGCGTTTTTTGAAAGCCAGGCGGCATAGTGGAGCCATCAAACGAGCGGGGCAAACCCGCCGACCGAAGGGACCGAAAGCTGCGACAGACGGCACGGCCCGGAAGGTAAAACAGGGCAAACCGATAACAGGCTAAACAGGGATAAAACCGATGGCACGCTTTGAAATGCACAATGCTGAAATGGCCACCATGGGTGGCGACAGAAACGCCGACGTCTTCTGCGAAATGGGTCTGATGTATGCGACCGGCCGCGGCTGCGAGGTCGATCTGGTCGCTGCACACAAGTGGCTGAACATCGCCGCGATCAAGGGCAGCGACCGCGCCGCCGAGCTTCGCGCCGATGTCGCCGCATCGATGAACAAGATGCAACTCGCCGAAGCGCTGCGCGCCGCCCGCGAATGGATGACGATCCACTGAGACAATAACAACCTCGAAAAAGAGGGAACCGGCGGGGCGCGTTGTGCCCGCGCCCGGAAAACGGAACCGCGACCGGCAGAAACAAGGCCGGCGCGGTTTTTCCGTTTTAACCCAGCGAGCGAAGGACCTGGGGAAGGGCCTCTTCGAAGCGGGCCATATCGCTCTCCGGCCCGACGCTGACGCGGATGCAGCGGTTGAGCGGCGCGACGCCCGGCATGCGGATGAAAACGCCATGCTGCATCAGCCCATCGACGATTGAGCGGGCGTAGGTTCCGTCGCGCCCGGCATCGATCGCCACGAAGTTGGTCGCGGATGCTAAAGGCGAAAGCTGGTTGGCTCGCGCGATGCCGGCAATCCGTTCGCGGGCGGCGTGGATCTTTCCGACAACTTCTGTGAGATAGGCCCGGTCTTTCAGTGCGGCGAGTGCTGCGGCAGTCGCCAGCCGGTTCATGCCGAAATGGTTTCTGATCTTGTCGAAGGCCTTGGCCGTGCCGGGCGTCGAAATGGCATAGCCGACGCGCGCACCCGCGAGACCGTAGGCCTTCGAGAAGGTGCGCGTGCGCACGACGTTTGGCAGGTCGATCAGCGAGTCGATCGAGGGAGGGGCGCTTGCCGGTCCCGTTTCGCTATAGGCCTCGTCGAGCACCATCATACAGGTTTCCGGAAGGGCGCGGGCGAAGGTGACGATCTTGTCCGCGTCCCACCAGCTTCCCATTGGATTGTCCGGGTTGCAGAAATAGACGAGCGGGGCGTTTTCACGCTTCACCGCATCGAGCAGACCGTCCAGATCCTCACGGTCGTTGGAATAAGGCACGGTCACGAGGCGTCCGCCGAAACCCGCCACATGGAAGTTGAAGGTTGGATAGCCGCCGAGCGATGTGACGACCGGCATGCCGGGCTCGATCACCAGGCGCACGATCTGCCCGAGAAGCTCGTCGATGCCGCCGCCGATTGCGATATTGGCGGCCGTCACGCCGAGATGGGCGGCCAGCGCCTCGCGGAGATCGAAGTTTTCCGGATCGTTGTATTTCCACGTATCGCCGGCCTGTTCGCGGATTGCGGCAAGCACCGAAGGCGCGGGGCCGAAGCCGTTTTCATTGGCGCCGATGCGCGCCTCGACCTTGAGACCCTGCTGACGCTCGATGGCCTCGGGCCCGACAAACGGAACGGCGGAGGGGAGGGCGCTGACCAGCGGCGTGAAGCGCGAAAAAGCGGACATCGAATTTCAGATTCCCGGAGATGTGAAAAATCGGCCAACAATAGGCGTTGCCATCCTCAAGGCAAGGACGATTATTCCACGGCCGGTCCGGAAACCACTCCAGCATTTGAAAGATTTATGGCCTCAGCTCGATGCGAGGCGCGCGGTATGCTTCGATGGCTTCCATGTTGCCCGCCATGAAGTCGGCCCGCACGACGCGTCGAAGGACTTCCGGGTCTATGGTGTTGATGAAGCGGACGCTGATGCGCTCGTTCCTGCGGTAGGCTTCCGCGCAGCCGATGCGATAGGCGAGCCCGAGAATGTTGAGATAGTAGTGTTTCGGCAGGCCGGCGGTAGACGAGACGGCGAGCGTGGCGCCGCCGCGGGAAATATCGAGGATCTCCGCGCTTCGAACCGACATGCCTGTCAAACAGGGGCGGACGGCGACGATGCGCGCTGGGCGCCGCACGTTGAACTGTTCCCACCGCACGTCGTAAACTTCCGACTTGACCGTGGCAAGGTGCGTGGCTCGGAGCATGGGCATGACGCGGCTCTCCCCTGGAACACAATCTCATACTGGTTCCGTCGCATAGCGTCACATGAATGTTTTTCGTATTCGTCAAACAAATCGGGACAATTTTAACGAAACCGGATTTTGCATTTCAGTGCATTCCATGAGCGCTTGAACGAAGCGCTGCTCCATTTATCCATGGTTTCTCCGAACTCTTTCAATTGCCGCACGTTTTCTCTCTGTCGATGAAGCAAATTCGCCTTCGAACAATCATCAAGAGGAAACGAAAATGGCTGACATCAGAGTGCCATGGGAATCATGGGTTGTGGTCTGCGATGGGGCGAAGGCTTTGATCATGCAGAATGCCGGCGATGCAGAGCTCATGAACCTGCAGGTACGCGAAACGCTGAGCCACCCGAACGAACCGGACCGTGAGCTCGGCTCCGATAAGCCGGGACGCGCACATGCGCCGGACGGCACGAGCGCCAGCGCCATGGAGGAAACGAGCTGGCAAGAGCAGGCGGAAGCCGATTTCCTCAGGCAAATCGCTGCAAAGCTGGATGAGCTCGTCCATGAGAAGAACGCCAATCACATCATACTGGTGGCGCCGCCGAGGGCACTCGGCACCTTGCGGCCGAACCTCAGCCCGGATGTGCAAGCCGCTCTCTCCGCCGAGGTCGCCAAGGATTACACCAATATGCCGGTCGGGGAGATCGAGCGCCACCTGGCTGCTTGACCGGTTCGCTGCCGAAAGAGCGCGGGTAACCCTCGCGCTTTTCATGGCTGGCTTTCTCGTCCCGCAAACAAATCCTCGTTCTCGCTGAAAAGCGCCGCCAGCCTGTCGATGACCGCGCGTACTTCCGGCCGCTGGCGCTCGTCGTCATGGGCGGTGATCCACATCTCATAGGTAAGGGGTTCGATGATCGGTCCGGCGCGCGTGAGGCCGGGGTCGGCATCGCCTATGAAGCAGGGCAGGAC
>NZ_JBNDHT010000235.1:0-5657 GCF_056755115.1 Rhizobium sp. SVR5-2C
GCATCGGAGTGCGCGCGCAGTTGCGCTCCGGCAGCGATAAATCGTCGCCCATGCCGATCTCGTCGCCATAGCGTAGCACGGGGGTCCCGGGTAGCGAAAACATCAGGCTGTATGCCATGCGTATTCGGTCTTCGTCGCCGTCCATCATTGGCGCCAAACGCCGCCTGATCCCGCGATCATAAAGCTGCATATCTTTCTCGGGCCCAAACGCCGCAAACACTGCGTCCCGTTGCCTTTCGCTCAAGCGGCCGAGATCGAGCTCGTCGTGGTTTCTGAGGAAGAGACCCCATTGGGCGGTTTCGGGCCGCGTGCGCGTGGCCTCCAGAGCTTTCACGAGCGGCTGGCAATCAGCGTTCGCGAGTGCGTAGAACAGCGTCTGATTGACCTGGAAATTGAACATCATGTGCATCCGGTCGCCATCTTGGCCGAAATACTCCAAATCGGTCTTCGGTAGTACGTTTGCCTCGGCGAGGATGATGCAGTCGCCCTGTCGCCATTGCAGGAATTCGCGGAACGTCCGCAGCATATTGAATTGCTCTTGCGGCCGGGTGACGTCCGCGCCCTTCTTGCCGATCACGAACGGCACGGCATCCATCCGGAAGCCGGAGACGCCAAGCTGTATCCAGAATCCCATGATCTTCAGGATTTCCGCCTGGACATGCGGATTTGCCGTGTTGAGGTCGGGCTGGAACTCGTAGAAGCGATGGAAATAGTATTCTTTGGCTTTGTCGTCGTAAGTCCAGGTCGTCTTCTGGACGCCGGGGAACACCATTCCCTCGTCAGCGTTCTTCGGCTTCTCTTTCGACCACACATACCAACCGCGATAGCGGGAGTTCTCGTTGCACCGCGCCTCCTGAAACCAGGCGTGCTGATCCGAAGTGTGGTTGACCACAAGGTCGATCAGAACCCTGATGCCGCGTTGCTTGGCGCCATGCGTGAATTCAACGAAGTCACCGAGCGTGCCATAGCGGGGATCGACATTATAGTAGTCGGAGACGTCGTAACCGTCATCCTTGCCCGGCGAAGTCTGGAACGGCATCAGCCAGATCGCCGTAACGCCCAGGCCCGCGAGATAGTCCAGGCGCCGCGCAAGCCCTTGAAAGTCGCCTACCCCGTCTCCGTTGGCGTCCATGAATGTTTCGACGGACAGGCAATAGACAATGGCGTTCTTGTACCAAAGGTCGTTGATCATGCGCGCCTCCAGTGTATCGATCGAGGCGCAACAGCGTGAGCTGGAGAATTGTTCCGAGAGTGGCAGAAAGCATCAAGCGTCGCCCGGCTGGCCGAGTTTTGCGACGAGACGTGCGCGCCCGCTAGTCCACCGCCTCCTTCAGCTCGTCCATGCCATGCGGTTTCGGCAGCAGGGGAATATTCCACTAATTGAGCAAGACAATATTTCGGGGCACAACCTTCGCCTCGATTTATCGCGGGCATTTCTCCTCGCTGTGCACGACCAAGGAGGTGAGAAAGAGTTCGATAGCGTCGGACACCGCCGCGGCCTGCTCAAATGTCGGGATGTGAGACGCGTTCGCTACTATTTCCAGGCGGCTGCCGGGAATGCAATTCGCAAGCGACAATGCGTCCTGTACCGGCGTAGCCTCATCCTGGTCTCCGACCAGAACCAGCGTCGGCATGCGCAATTTGCGCGTCTTTTCCGACAGGTCCGCCACCGCGATTGCTTCTGAGGCGCCGGCGTAGCCTTCGGCCGCTGTGCAAATGAGCATTTTTCGCAGCACCCGCGCCTCTGGCCGGCCGGCGAACGCAGGCGTGATCCAGCGCCCGAGCACCGCATCAGCGATGGTTTCAACGCCATTGGCGCGGACCGTCGCCGCTCGTTCTCGCCAGAGCGCTGCAGGTGGAATCGCCAGCGCCGTATCGCAGAGAATGAGCGACACGAACCGCTGGGGCTGCAGCGCGGCAGCCGCCTGAGCGACCATGCCGCCTATTGATAGTCCCGCGAGATGGCAACGGCCAATGCCCACCTTATCAAGGATTGCGAGCAGATCGTCGGCCATCTCTTCGATCGTATAAGGTCCAGGGGGAACATCGCTGAGGCCGTGTCCACGAAGGTCAACGCGCACGATGAGGAAACGCTTTGCAAGCACCTCGGCTTGGGGATCCCAGACCCGCATTTCCGTGCCAAGCGAATGCAGGAGCACCAGTGGCTCACCAGCTGAATTGCCTTCGATCCTTACGTGGAAGATGAGATCCCTGACTTGCACAAACATCGTTTGCTCCAACCAGCTCAAGCAATCGCCGAAGGGTGGTGGGCAAGCGGGCTGACAGCGATCTCCATGAACGGAAAGAGCGGCAGCGCAGACAAAATGCCATGCAGCTCGTCGTGATTGTCCACCTCGAATATGCTGACATTGGCGTAACATCCGGCAATGCGCCAAAGGTGACGCCACTTCCCGGCGCGCTGGAGTTCCTGCGCCTTCGACTTTTCTTCGGTCTTCAGCCGCTCGAATGTCTCCGCATCAAAGTCGTGCGGCACGCGCACCGTCATTTGCACATGGTAGAGCATCACGTCCTCCTTACGAGCGCGCGTAATGGCGCAGTTTGCTATGATCGACTGAAACGCCAAGACCCGGTCCGGTAGGCACATGCACTTCGAAATCCGCAAACGTTAGTGGCTCTGTCGCGAGGTCATCGACGAGGATTTGTGGCCCGAAGTGCTCGCAGCCCCAAGGCAGGTTGCGCAATGTGGCGAAGACCTGAAGGTGCGCAGCAGCACCTATCGAGCTTTCGAGCAGGCATCCGCCGTAAAGGCCGATGCCTGCGGCCTCGGCGATACCGGCGACGCGTCGGATATTCAGCAGGCCGCCATGCTTGACGAGCTTGAGAGATACGACGTCGGCAGCCGCGGCCGATGAGACTGCGAGCATGTCGTGCGTCGTGAACACGCACTCGTCCGCCATCAACGGAACAGCCCCGCCGCGAAGGCGTGCCATGCCGGCGATATTCCAGGCGGGCAATGGCTGCTCCACCAGCTGAATACCGAGCTCGGCGAGCACCGGCAGGTATTGCCGTGCCGTGGTTTCGTCCCAAGCCTGGTTGGCATCGACGATAAGCTTCGCCCTGCCCTCCAGGCCGCGCGACAAATGACGAAGCCTCGCCATGTCTGTCTCAGCAGCTTGCGCGCCGATCTTGACCTTGAAGGTGTCATGCTTGCGGTTTTCGAGCTTGCCCTCGGCCTCCTCCAATTCCTGGCCCGGATCGCCGGATGCCAGCGTCCAAAGCACTCTCACGCGATCGCGCACGGCGCCGCCGAGGAATTGGCTTGCCGGAAGGTTCAGCGACTTTCCGACAACATCCATCAACGCGGATTCGATCGCTCCCTTGGCGGCGTAGTTTCGTTTTGCGGCGGCCTCCATACGCGCGCCGGCCAGCTCGAATGTGTCGGCGCGCGTTCCGATCAGCGCTGGAGCGAGATAGACGTCGATCGTTGACTTGATGCTTTCGACGCTTTCTTCACTCCAGCGCGGTCCACCGAGCGTCGCCGCTTCGCCGACACCTTCCTGTCCATTCCCAAGCTGAACTTGAACGATCACGTAGCTTTGTGCGGTGACCGATGTGTTCGAGAGCTTGTGCTTTCGGACTGTAGGCACATCGACAATCGTGCTGGTGATCGATCGGATCAGGTAATCTCGGACGGGGATATCGGTTTTCATGTGACGATCCATGGACAACTTCCAGACCTGCGTCAGGCGCGTTTCAGCTCGGACCGGACAGCACCTACCGGCGTTATCCAGCGTTTTCCGAAGATCGTGACGGCCGCGATCAGTGCCGGCAGGGCTGCGACGGTAAAGACCGATTGGAGGGGCCAGCCAAGGCTGAGGAGATAGCCGCCCGCAACCGATCCGAAAATCGATCCGGTGCGACCGACGGCGTTCGCCCAACTTACGCCGGTGGCTCGGTTGGCCGTAGGGTAGAAGGAAGCGGTAAGCGCATTCACACCGATCAGGGCGCCACCCGTTCCGATACCCGCCCCGAAGACGGCCAGCGCAAGAAGGACAGGGTATGATGCGACATGGCCCAGGGCTGCGATCGAGAGGGCGCCGAGGATATAGCTTGCCGCAAGCACCAGATGCGGCTCAGTCTTGTCCATTGCATAGCCGAGCGCCACCGCGCCGACAGTGCTCCCGAGCGGCAGGACAAGCCCCACCAGCGCGGCTGAGCGGAAACTCTGGCCGGTCCCGGTCAGCAGCGTGGGCAGCCAGCTCGTCAGGAGATAGAAGACGAGCAAGCTCATGAAGAAGGTCAGCCAGAGAAACACGGTGCCGCCCGCCAGACCAGGCGTGAACAGTTTGCCGACGGGAGATCCCGCGGTGACCTGCGGCGGCATGAAATGAGCGTCAGCGAGCTCCGGCGCCGGATGGATCCGGCCGAGGATCGCCGCGACCCGCCGATCCTGGCCGCCCTTCATTGCGAGGTAACGCGGTGATTCCGGCAGTGCCCATGCAAGCGGGAAGAGCAGCGCGAGAGGGATGACCCCACCAAGGATGAGAACAGCCTTCCAGCCATAGTTCTCGATCAGTCCGGCGGAGGCCAGCCCGCCCAGCGCGCCACCCAGCGTGAACCCGCAGAACATGGTCGTGATCATGACCGATCGCGTCCGGCTCGGGCAATATTCCGCCGTCAGCGTCGTCGCGGTCGGCATGGCGCCTCCGAGGCCGATTCCGGTGACAAAACGCCAGAACGTCAGCCAGTGTACGTCCCCAGCCGTCGTTGAAAGCAGGCTGGCGGCGGCAAAGAAGGCCGTGGTGAAGAGAAGGACGGGCTTTCGCCCGATCTTGTCAGCAATCGGTCCAAAGACCATGGCACCAATCATCAGGCCGAACAGGCCGGCCGCAAATAGCGGCGCCAGTTGCGCGTGAGTGAGCTGCCATTCTGTCCGCAGCGCTGGCGCGATGAATCCGACAGCTGCGGTGTCAAAACCGTCGATCGCGACGACTGCGAAGCAGAGAGCCACCACGAGCAGTTGGAACGACGATATTTTTTGCTGATCGACGTAAGCTTGCACGTCGATATTCTGAACGTTTGCCATGACCGACTCCTCCCAAATTCGTTCATCAGACCTGTGCGTGCTCTCGCACCACGACGGCGTCCGGCAGAGCCTCCTGGTCCCGATTCAAGGTGAAATCGAACCGGATCGCTACGAAGGGGGCATCGACGCCACGTGACGCCATCTCATCAGGCGCATCATGGTGGATGACCTCCGGGATCAAGTCATCGCGGGTTGCGAAGGCAAAATCGTCGTAGAGATATCCGTCGCCATCTATATTAATCTGCGTCGTCAACTTGCGGTATCCGCCAGCCTCCACGAAGAAATGAACGTGCGCAGGACGACGGCCGTGGCGCCCGAGTTCAGTGAGGAGCGCCTGCGTCGGACCGTCAGGCGGACAGCTGTAGCCCACAGGCAGGATCGACCGGAAGCGATAGCGGCCGTCTACATCTGTTTCGATCCGGCGACGCAGATTGTAGGGGCTCTGCGACTGGTCGAAAAAGGAATAGCCTCCCTTCGCATTGGCATGCCACACGTCAACGATGGCGCCAGCGATCGGCCTTCCATCGACATCCTTCACCTGACCTTCCATGAAGAGGACGACCCCGTCTTCAGTATCCTGATCGAGACGTGCGAAGCCTTTTTCCAGAGG
>NZ_JBNDHT010000236.1:0-5610 GCF_056755115.1 Rhizobium sp. SVR5-2C
TTGCACCTTCGCAGTGACAAGGCTCTCGATGATCTGGCACGGATGTTCAACTCATACATCCGCGGCTGGATCAATTATTATGGTCGGTTCTGTCCTTCAGCTCTCCAACCTACGCTCTGGAGCATCGAACGATACTTGGCTCGATGGGCTACGGGAAAGTACAAGTCCTTGCGTAGGCACAAGCGGCGATCCCAACATTGGCTTTTGCGCATCGCGCAGCGCCAACCTCGGTTGTTCGCCCATTGGCCTCTGCTTCATGGATACGGTCGAACAATGGGAGCCGGATGATGCGAGAGTATCACGTCCGGTTCTGAGAGAGCGTGGGGGTGAAACTCCCCCGCGCCACTCGCCTGGTCGTGACGATCGGCGGGAGGAGACACTGGCTGTGGCGCGCCATCGATCAGGACGGATACGTGCTCGATGAGCTCGTCCAGGCCCGCCGCAACACCAAGGCTGCTAAACGCCTGCTGATCCGGCTACTGAAGAAAGCAGGTATGCCGCCCAAGCGGATCATCACCGACAAGCTCCGCTCGTATGGCGCGCGGCCAAGCGAGAAGTTATGCCGGCTGTCGAGCACAAATCCCACAAGGGTCTCAATAATCGAGCGGAAAATTCCCATCTGCCACTGCGGAAGCGGGAGAGGACGATGCAAGGCTTCCGATCCCCGGGAAGTTTGCAGCGCTTCATCTCGATCTTCTCCGCGGTTCGAAATCTCTTCGTCCCCCAAGTCATAAACGATCCGCGCTGTCCACTCACATTCATCGCATCCGCGCAATAGCGCACTGGAAGGCAGTCACCCGCGCTACCGCTTGATTGCAGACGGCTTGCGACAAACACCGCTCACGCTCGATAACGTGACAACTCCATCGCCTGGCATTGACGACTGTGGCTGAACAGAGACAGCGGCGCAAATTTCCTCAATCGGCAGCGCCCGTTCAATGGCTACCGAGACGATGCCCTGATCGGGACGGAGCGCAAACACATTAGTAACGTCTTAGTTATTCGCCGTATCCGCTTGTATCTGATCGCAACGTCACCAGATAGGCTCTAGGGTCTGTGCTCGGCGGATAGTTTAGGTGCCCCAGGAACCGCTCACCGAACATCTCTCCCTCGTCTTGAGGAGTTGATACCATGAAACTACCGAGCATCATAGATATGAAGCCAGAGGAGCGTGCTGCTGTCGTTGAGCGCCTTATTGCGCATCTTGAGTTTGCCTCTCAGGAGGCCGATGTTGCCGGCGATCAAACGACGGCACAGAGCCTTGGAGATTTCCGGACAGTTCTAGAAGAGCACTGCCTTTCGATCTCCGCTGTGCCGGCGTTGTCGTCTACGCGCTTTGTGGAGGAGGCCGTTCGACTACTCGCCGGATTTTACGTGAAGTCCGCGCGGCGGGTGGATGAGGATGCTTGTCGCCCCTTCTAAAGTCACTATGCGATGGATGCAGTTTGCCCCTCCTCCCAATCGTCAATGCAAGGTCCCTCGCGGCCGGTCCAGCTCGTAGCGGCCGCGCAATTCGACTGCTTCGACTATGACGGCGTCCGCGTGATCGGAAGCGTTGCAAGCAATCTCTGAGAAGTTCGCGAGAACGCGATCGCCGAGTTCCTTCAATGGTCACCAGGTCGGGTCCCCTTGATGTTTAGCGATTGATGCCGAGAAGTGCAGCCGTTTACCGAGGGTGCTGAGGACATGTTCGCACTCTTCGATCGCCATTGCGTTGAACGGCTTTGTTTTTGCTATCTCGCGGTCCAGTGCAGGGTGCTTTCCCGACGATGACCGAGAAGGTAGGCGACAATCATTCTCCGAAGAGCTTTAGGTAGGAAGTCGCGCCAGGACGTTGAGGTGAATGGACGCAGTGCGGTGGGCGGGCGGCTTAGGCCATGGCTGGTGCGTTCGAAGTAAAAGCGGAGAATCTGCCGCGCTTTTAGTTCCGCGGTTGCTCATTGCAATCGCCTTCTCGCGCCCCATATCCTTCTCATCGCGGAATGGGAGAACCCGCCGGTCAGTTCGATGCCTTCGCAGGACCGCACAGGCCACCCTGATACTTCCGAAACAGCATCCCGAATGAGCGGCATGGCCCGTGCCTTTACCGTCAACAGGGTACGTCGCCCTACTAAGTTGGCCCCGTCGCCTGACGCGTTTAGCGGCGGATCGCATCTATCTCCGCAAAGGCAATAGCCAGTCCAAATGAACCCTCGGGCCAACCGCCCCTTCGGAGAGAATGCGATGCCTCTGACTTTTCCTAATATAAGCCGAAGTTTCGACGAAAGCCGGGACGGAGTTCGTTTCTCTGGCTACGACGGCGTGTTCGAAGTGCGATTTCTGATTGAGGCGAATGCCTTGCGTACTACAAGCCAGGCGTGCCGCTCTCAGGTGGAGTGCCTGAGCGCTTTCGATGCGTCGCGCACTGCCATTCTCGAAGCCGCAGCCAAAGCCTATGGCCGCGGCGGCAAGCACCGGTACACCCTATCGGCAGACGATATTCGCCGATAGGGTATTACGCCCGCGTCGGTTCGGGCAGGAGACGAAGCCATGTCGGTCGACAGAAAACATCTGAGCATCGTAAGCCCAGCAGCAGCGGGCCTTCCCGAAGAAGCCGATCTTGAATCGGCCGTGTGCAACGCGCTTGCCTGTGCCGGTGAGCTCGATGCGAGCTATATTTTCGTCACGGCGCGCGGGAGTGATATCACGCTCGCCGGCTGGGTGCATGTGAACGAGGAGATTTCTCGCGCCGAGGAGATTGCCGGAAGGATCAAAGGCGTGCGGAAGGTTCACAACGAGCTTTCGCGGGACTTGTAAACCTAGGCGAGCTCAAAATCTAATCCATCGGCGTGGCTGCACGCTGAATTCCGGCCGTGCCGGGAGCGCGAAACCCGGCACTCTTTCCGGGTTTCGCGTGTACGCGACCGAGGCAACATGCTTGGCGTGATAAGGGCGGGGCAGTATGGGCTGCCCCCTAAAGAAAAAGCTCACCGCGCAATAGTCGTAAGCCCTTCGTCCGGCCCGCTAACCAAGCTGGCGTGCGGTGAAGTCGGTGAGGTCGCTCAATAGGCAGTCAGCCTACCATATCTGAGCCGATTGGGCATTGGAGCAGCCAGATCGCATCGATCCAGTATTTTCGAAGCGTTTCTTGAAGACGGACGCTCAAGCCGATGATGACACGAAGCCGAACTACCATTGCACGCTTCCGCATTTGCCACATTGAGAACTGCGGCTTTATGGGTTGTGATACGGACCATTTCTTGCGAGGCCGCCCGCTGGAAACGCCTACCAGTTTGCGTCGCGGGCCTACGCTAGCACATGCAGAACAAATGTGCCCCGCCCTCGTCGCTGCAATTCGTCGATCGCGATCTAGCGAATGTTTCGACTTGCAATGCGTTGCAAATTGATGGCCGACTCGCTGAGTGCAAAGCCTAATGGCGAGACAAAATATCGCCGTGAGGTGCTGCAGCGCGACGGTCCCACGCCAAGACGCCCTGTCGAGCATCAACATGCAATCATGAACGATTGGCTTGAGGAGTGGCTAGGGAGTGATGCCGTACTTTTCGGCCTTCTTGGCCTGAAGTGCGCACTGGGCCTTCTTCTCTGTCTCGACCATCGAATTGATCACCTTCGCCTGCATGCCTCGGGCACTGGTGAATTGCATCCTCGAGGTTGCGTCGAGGTCAGCTATCTTGTCCAGGAAAGCGGTAAGCTTCTCATCGTCAAGCTTGTAGCCGCAGCCATCAGCACCGCCGATGACCTGCGCTGCTTCGTTGGCGAACACGAAATTAGCTGTGTTCAGCGTCTGAGCCGACGCGCTGCCGGCGAGGAGTGCGGCGTAGATGATGCCCAAAAACACGCGCATGCCTAATCCTTCGTTGAGGTTGCACGTGTCACCCGCACTGCAAGCATCGCAAGTAAAGCGTCGCGCTCTGGACCAAACGGCCGCTTATCAAGAAAAACCTGAACAGCAGATTTCGTCTCGTGGCCTCCCGAGGATGGATTACCGCGGTGAAGAACGAAATCCATCTTGGTGATTTCGTTAGTTCCCAAGAACCAGTTATCGCCGTTCGAGCTAGCTGCAAAATGCAAGAGGCAGTTCATATCGATCTCCTTGCTCAAGAGGAAGATGTAGGGCGCTCAGCCAAATTTGCGAACTTTTGCTGATCTCGGCTTTCTTTGACGGGAAAACAAAAAAGGCCGGGGCGAAACCGCACCGACCTTCATCACATCGCATCTCAAACCAGTGCCAATACATCCGTGGTCAAAAGCAGAAAGCGACTGCGGCATTTGCGAGCGACAGATGCATTCCAGCGCTCAATCAGCAATGCCGATGACCGGTATATAGAGGCGTAATGTGTTCATAGAAAGTTCGGCAGCCCCGCGTGGCTGGTTCAGTAGCGCCTAGGACCCATCCCAGCCCCTTGCCGCGGGTTATCTATGCCGCCTGACGTTGTGCGGGATTCCCGCTCTCGTCGTCTGGCGAAGCCGCTTCGAGCAAAGACCATGAAGCGGGAAACTAGCTGGTAGCCCATTTGTGCTCAAGTTTAGCGACCCCCACCATAAATTCGCGCATCTTTGCTGCAGCAACGTCCCCGTCGCTGATGTTGTGTCCTGCCGCTTGAAGATCAGATAGCGCTTTCGAGAGAACTCCAGGGGCTCCACCTTCGAAGCGGGCATCGGTGATCTCATCGGCGTAACCTGTAAAATCATGCCGATCAATGAGGCCTGCGAAGCACTTCGCCAAAAACCTCTCAAGCGCGCCGACTATCCCACATCCGCGATGCAAGCCGCAGAGGGCGCAGATCACCACGAGGAAGTGGTGATTATTCGCCGCATCAAGGCGAGTACCCTCTCGTTGAAAGACTATCCCGCCTCGCTGGCGCGCCGGGAACGGGCATATCCGGATGCAGTCGCGTGCTGGGAGAATGAGGGGGAGCAGTAGGTTCGGCAGGGATAATTCGAAAAGAAGACGGATAGCCACAATGATTTGGCGCAGCGACCTTGTCCGCACGGATCAATTCTACAGAAGCGCATCCAATCCGGACCAGACCACCATTCGCTCCAAGGCTATTACAGAGGCGGTGAAAGTTAACCGGAGCGCAAAGACTTCCAGGCTCCGCCGCGCACGTTTGTTGTGTCAAAGTTCCGCGCTGGCGATCCGGCCATGAGAACAACGGAAACTGAGATCAAATTCGCGCGTCCGTTCATTCTGGGATCGCTGATTGTGCCGCTTGCGGCCGGGGCGGGCCGGCTCAAGGTGGATGAAGGACTGATCGATGGGATCAGTTTTGTCGCTTACCGAAAGGTTGCCGCTTATCTCGAACTGGCCATCAATCGAAACCCCTGCCTGAGGCGGCAACAGTTGCAGGTCCCACGTCGAGATCGAGGCCGTGCTGCTAAAAGACAACTGCCCGATAGCTGAAGTCCCCGAAGATCATGCCTGAGCGATCCTTGCAATTTTATTCTTACAGCAGAAGATGCGGACACATGCCGCCACCCCTCCCTTAGCTGCTGCACATGTTATCCCTTTGGAAGATAGCGTTTGCTTTGTTACCCACGAAGGCGCATGGTCCGGCCTCCAGCAGTCATCATTACGGGCGCTGCTGTTTGAGGGCCGCCAGACCCTAG
>NZ_JBNDHT010000237.1:0-5532 GCF_056755115.1 Rhizobium sp. SVR5-2C
AGATGGACTTCGCCAAGGCCTCCGGCACCGTCAAGGAACTGCTGAAATAGTCTTGAAAGGCGCTAACGGCCGAGCACTGTCTCGGTCGCGGCATCGACGATCGCGAATTTCGCGGCCTGATAGTTCACGTATTCAAGAATGAAGCCGCGCGAAAGCCAGAGATCGCCTTTGCGCGGCGGCTCTTCCCAGCCAATGCTTCCCATTTCAGCGGCATGCGAAAGCAGGCGCTTCAGGTGCGTGTTCGAAATCATGAACTGCGCGCGGATTTCGCCGAGTGATACGGGGCCGACCGACATGCGTTCCTTTGACCGGTCGAACCCCGGCAGGCGCGTCATCAGATAATCCATGATCAGCCCCCCGGAATTCGCCCAGTTGAAAAGATTGAAGGTCCGGCCGGGGTCACGCACCGCCTCGGTCCCGATGAACGCCTTGGCGATCATCGGTTGAATTTTACCGAAGACCGAAGGGTCCGAGCCGACCTGCGCGAGCCGGGTTCCGCCATCAAGGCCGTCGAGAACGAGCAGATGGGCGTGCAGCCACTTCAGAAAATGGTGCTCAGCCGTTTCGGTTGGTTCAAGCAGCCTTGTGCGCCGATCGCTCTGTCCGCTGACCGTCCTCAGGTAGCGATAGACCAGCATTTCCTGCACGAAGGCTGCAGCGGTGTTGCGGCTGGCGATCTTGTTGCCGACGACGAATTCGACAAAGCGGCCGGAATACAGGCCCTTCTTCGTGTCATCGGGATAGCCGTAATGCAGCCCAAATCCGGCATGTGCCATGAGCCATCGTTGCTGCGAAGCAAAGATCGACGCAATACGCGGACTGTCCCGGTAGATCGTAAGCATCTCATTTGCGCACAGTAGTACTGCTTCAAAAAAACGCTCATTGGATGAAAGTGTTTCGGGGCAAAAAGGCATCGGACAATCCAGACGGGTACACGTATTCCATCTGATACGAAGCTTGCGCCTGTCAATGTCACTTTTGACAAAGATGAGTAAAATTCGGAGCTGGAGTTAACCGGCAGGGTTAAAGCGTAGAATCAAAGAAGGCAGGAGCTGGGGGCGCTCCTGCCTTCTTGCACTTTGCTGTCGCTGGCAACGCAGGGCTGAGGCCCAGCCAGCGGCTTATTTGCAAAGGCACCCTTGCGAGGCGGCGCCGGGGGTAGGGATGGTGCCTCGCTCGGGGATCGCTTTGTTGAGATGGACCGTATTGCGCCGCAGCAGTGGATTCAACTTACAAAAATATAATGTTTCGGTCGCACGGCCGTCACAGGTGGCGGAAGGGACGCCAACAGTCCGTCGCAGCTATTTGTCCCCGCCCGCGACCTGTTTTTGTAAGCATTTGTATTCTTGTTGTTATTTCTCTTTAAAATACTCGCTTCGATAACGTGGAAATACGAAACAATTCGCGGCTTCGTGCACAAATGTCGCAGCGCGCGCATGCGGATGCTCACGCTTTCTTGAGTTGTATTTTTTAAAACAATCGTCAGCCACCTGTGAATAGCGCGCGTTCGCGGCAAAGTTCATGGCACGCTGCGGCAAACCTGCGTATATGATTGGGCTTGCAAGAGGTTCATATGCGCTTTTCCAATTCCTTTCTCGACGAGATACGCGACCGCGTCCAGATTTCGGATGTCATCAGCCGGCGCGTGAGCTGGGACAAGCGCAAGACAAATGTATCGCGCGGTGATTATTGGGCCTGCTGCCCTTTCCACGGCGAAAAGTCTCCGAGCTTCCACTGCGAAAACCGCAAGGGCCGTTATCACTGCTTCGGCTGTGGCGTCACAGGCGATCATTTTCGCTTTCTGACAGACCTCGAGGGCCTCAGCTTCCCCGAAGCGGTGCAGCAGATCGCCGACATGGCGGGCGTTGCAATGCCGATCGCCGATCCTGTCATGGAGCGGCGCGAGAAGGAGCGCGGCTCCCTTCTGGACGTCATGGAACTGGCGACGACGTTCTTTCAGGACCAGCTGCAGACAGCAACGGGCGCGCGGGCGCGCGCCTACCTTCGCGACCGTGGGCTGACGGGTCGCACGATCGAGACCTTCCGTCTAGGCTTTGCGCCGGACAGCCGCAATGCGCTCAAGGAGTTCCTGGCCGGCAAGGGCGTCGCCAAGGAGCAGATCGAGGCCTGCGGCCTTGTCGTTCATGGGCCGGACGTGCCGGTCAGTTACGACCGTTTCCGCGACCGCATCATGTTCCCGATCCTCTCTTCAAGAGAGAAGGTGATCGCCTTCGGCGGACGCGCCATGTCGCCGGATGCACCGGCGAAATACCTCAATTCCAATGAGACCGAGCTCTTTCACAAAGGCAACGTGCTCTACAATTTTGCGCGTGCCCGGCGGTCCATCCAAGGTGCGGACGGTGCGCAGACGATCATCGCCGTCGAAGGCTATATGGATGTCATTGCCCTGCATCAGGCAGGCGTCGAGAATGCTGTGGCGCCGCTCGGTACGGCGCTCACCGAAAACCAGCTCGAGCTGCTTTGGAAAATGACGCCGCAGCCGGTGCTCTGCTTCGATGGCGACGGCGCCGGTATCCGCGCCGCAAACCGGGCGGCGGATCTGGCACTGCCGTACCTCAAACCCGGCCGTAGCGTGCGCTTTGCGTTGCTGCCCGACGGCAAGGATCCGGACGACTTGGTGCGCCATGAGGGCCGCGCGCCTTTCGACAAGGTGATGAGCCAGGCAAAGCCGCTTGCCGAAATGCTCTGGAGCCGCGAGCTCAACACAGGCAAGTTCGATACGCCAGAGGCGCGCGCCGAACTGGAAGCGCGCCTGAAGCAGATGGTTGCCGTCATTGCCGACGAAAATGTTCGCCGCCATTATCAGCAGGATATCCGCGACAGGCTGAACGCATTCTTTCAGCCGCAGTTCCAGAACCGTGGCGGCGAGCGGCGCAGCTTCGAGCGTGGCAGTGGACCGGGCAGGCGCGGTGGACAGCAGGAGGCGCGTGGCGCGCGCATCGCCGGCGGCGGTGTTTCCGAGCGTCTCGCGCGCTCGGGCCTCGTGCGTGGACATCAGGACATTCCGGCGTTGCGGGAAAGCGTGCTTGCGCTCACCATCGTCAATCATCCTGCGCTGATGCAGGACGAATACGACGAAATCGCTTCGATCGACTACGATAATCGCGAGCTTCAACGCCTCTGGTCCGGTGTGCTCGGTGCTGCGGCGGCCGTCGCCGGGCCGCATCTGACGCGCGAATATCTGATCGAGCGGCTGGAGGAGCAGGGCTTCGGGACGCTGCTGAAGAGCCTGGAGCAGCAGATCCGCAATGCACGTCTCTGGATCGCGACGGA
This sequence comes from Rhizobium sp. SVR5-2C, assembly GCF_056755115.1. Lineage (NCBI taxonomy): Bacteria > Pseudomonadati > Pseudomonadota > Alphaproteobacteria > Hyphomicrobiales > Rhizobiaceae > Rhizobium > Rhizobium sp. SVR5-2C. The sequence continues at coordinate 3,295 of NZ_JBNDHT010000237.1, forward strand.
GGAAGCCGCTATGGAGGATGCTCGCGAGGGGTATCGTCAGGCGCTTGCCTTCCACAAGCGCGCCAAGGCGCTGCGCTGGCAGAAGATCGAACTCGAACGCGAGATCGCCGAGGCGACGGAAGCCGGGGACGGCGACGTCATCGACCAGTTGATGCGCGCGCTGCAGGAAGTTCATTTCGAGGGCCTGCGGCTGGAAAACCAGGAGGCGATCATCGACGGCTTCGGCGTGCTTTCAGGGCGCGTGAAGGGCGCGGCAAGCCATTGATGGACGGCGGAGATACAGCATTTTCGGCGGGGGATGCGCTGTTCGCCGCGGAGCGCTCGCCCCTCGGCATCCTGAACCGTGTCTATGGCTATCCGGCCTTTCGCGGCAAGCAGCAACAAGTGGTCGAGCATGTCGTCTCCGGCGGCGATGCCGTCGTGCTCTTTCCGACGGGCGCCGGCAAGTCGCTCTGCTTTCAGATCCCTGCGCTCTGCCGCGAGGGTGTCGGCATCGTCGTTTCGCCGCTGATTGCGCTGATGCGCGATCAGGTGGAAGCGATGAAGCAGCTCGGTATTCGCGCCGCCGCGCTGAATTCGTCATTGTCGCGGGAGGGGTTTATCGAGGTTCGCCGCGCGCTTTCCGTCGGCAAGCTCGACCTGCTCTACGTGACGCCGGAGCGCATCCTGATGGAGGGGTTCCGCGATACGATCGGCAACTCGAAGATCGCGCTCTTCGCCATCGATGAGGCGCATTGCGTCTCCCAATGGGGACATGATTTCCGACCGGAATATCGCGAGCTCGGCAAGCTTGCGGAGCACTTTCCCGATGTGCCGCGCGTTGCGCTGACGGCGACTGCCGATCCGCACACCCGCGACGACATCGTGGAACGGCTTGGTCTGAACAATGCCAAGATTTTCACGACCAGCTTCGATCGGCCGAACATCAGCTACGAAATCGTCGAGCGCGATCAGCCGCGCCAGCAGTTGCTCCGGTTTCTGTCGGGTCACAAGGGCAATAGCGGCATCGTCTACTGCCTGTCGCGTGCCAAGGTCGAGGACACGGCCGAGTGGCTGAACGGACAAGGCATCCGGGCGCTGCCTTATCATGCCGGCATGGATCGCGCGCTTCGCGATGCCAATCAGGATGCCTTCCTGAAAGAAGACGAGCTGTGCCTGGTTGCGACCGTTGCCTTCGGGATGGGGATTGACAAGCCGAACGTGCGCTATGTGGCGCATCTCGATCTGCCGGGATCCGTCGAAGCCTATTATCAGGAGACTGGCCGCGCCGGGCGTGACGGGCTGCCGTCCGAGGTCTGGATGGCCTATGGCATGGCTGACGTCATCCAGCGGCGACGAATGATCGACGAAGGCAGCGCCGCCGATGAGATCAAGCGGGTCGAGCGATCCAAGCTTAATGCGCTGCTCGCCATCTGCGAAACGGCTTCGTGCCGCCGCCAGGCGATCCTTGCGCATTTCGGCGAGGCGCATGCCGGTAATTGCGGCAGTTGCGATACCTGCTTGAAGCCGGTCGAGACCTGGGATGGGACGGATGCGGCGATCAAGGCGCTGGCCGCCATCTATCGCACGGGCGAGCGCTTCGGCACGGGCCATGTGGTCGACGTGCTTCTCGGCAACGTCAATGAAAAGACCGAGCGCTTCGGCCACACGACCATGCCGGTCTTTGGAGCGGGCAGCGATATTCCTTCGCGGACATGGCAGTCGGTCTTCCGCCAGCTGCTGGCCATGGGGCTCATCCGCGTCGATCATGATGCGTTTGGCGCGCTGAAACTGGAAGCGGAGGCGCGTGCGGTCTTCAAGCGTGATCGCCAGGTCTTCTTCCGCAAGGATCGTCCGGCCTCCGAGCGCCGGACCAAGAAGGCGGCACAAGCCGAGAGCCGATCCGTGTTGTCGGGCGCGGACGGGGTGCTTTTCGAGGCTTTGCGCGCGGAACGGACAGCGATTGCGCGATCGCTCGGCGTGCCTCCCTATGTCGTCTTTCCCGATACGACGCTCATTGCCTTCGCGACAGAGCGGCCGCGGACACACAAGGAGCTGCTCGGCATTTCGGGTGTCGGCCAGTCGAAGCTCGAGCGCTACGGCGATGCGTTTATCGAGGTCATCCTGAGCCACGACGACTAGGGTCTTCGTCATCCCGGCTCCCGAGGGCGGTAAGAGCGCTGCAATAACGGTGTCCATCCCGGCCGTCAGACTTGCCGCCCCCGGTTGCCGCTCCTATCTCAGTTGCGGTACTTGTGC
>NZ_JBNDHT010000238.1:0-5525 GCF_056755115.1 Rhizobium sp. SVR5-2C
GATCTGGAACCGGCCCGAAGACATCCATCCTTGGGACACCAATTCCAAGTACTGGGTCGCCCATACGTCCTTCGACGGTGTGATGTCTGGCTACTATCAGGCCATGGCGCTCTGCAAGGCGCTGAACGGCAAGGGCAAGATCGCCGCGATCGAGGGTGTTCCGTCGACGCCACCGGCCTTTCAGCGTATCGCCGGCTTGAAGAAAGCGCTCAAGGAATGCCCCGGACTGGAGCTCGTCGACACCCAGGTCGGCGATTGGCAGGAAACCAAGGCGCAAAACATAACCCGCACCTGGCTCGCGCGTTACGGCGACCAACTGCAGGGTATTTTCGCGTCCAACGATGCGATGGGCCGCGGAGCAGTCGCTGCGCTGAAGGAAAAAGGCCTGAACGGCAAGATCCTGGTCACCGGTTCGGACGGATCGAACATCGGCCTGGAAATGGTCAAGAGCGGCGACATGCTTGCGACAGTCTGGAACGACCCGGTCTTGCAAGGCGCGGTTTCCATGTCGCTGGCCTATGCCGCAGCAATCGGCGACATCGATCCGGAGAAGCTGACGCATGCGCAGCGCGATTTCTATCTCAAGCAGGACGTCGTGACGAAGGACAACGTCGACAAGTATCTGGATCTCAAGAAGAACGCGCCGAATTACACGTACGACCAGATCAAGCAGGACTTCTGGAAGGATTCCGCAGGTCAGATTCCCGAAGGCGCAAACGAGAATAACTAATCGGAAGGAGGGGTCGATGGAGGCCGCTACCAGGATGCACTCCCAAACGGTCGCTCGCTCGCTGACGGTTCTCGACACGGTCAGAAGCAAGTTGCCATGGACTCAGTTCGCTGGTCCTATCGCAGCGCTCATCGTGCTGTCCGTGGGCTTTCAACTGGTCAGTGGAAGCTTCTTTACGATCGACAACCTCAAATCCGTCGTAGAGGCAGCGGCGGTCCCGGCCATACTCGCCGCTGCCATCAGTTTCGTGGTCATCATGGGCTCCATCGATCTGTCGCTGGAGGGCATCATGGCTGCGACGAGCATGATCGTCGCCCTGTTGGTCGCTAATGGCGTCAACGGCAACGACTACGGCATGATGGGCTTGCTGGTCGCGCTTGCCGCGGGCCTGGCCTTCGGCTTCTTCAACGCGGTGCTCAACGCAATTTTGCGGATGCCGTCGCTGATCGTCACCCTCGGCACATGGTTTGTCGGGTTGGGAATCGCGGCGGTGCTTTTCCCGGAACGCGTGCCGCAGATCAACGATCCGCTTGTCCTAAACCTGGCAAGACTTCGGATCTTCGACTTGAGCCTGGTCGTCTACATCGCGCTGGCAGTGATCGTCGTCAGTCAACTCGTCCTCAACTATACGAGGCTTGGGCGGATGATCTACGCAATCGGTGGTGACGAGAGTTTGCTGGTCGCCTCCGGCTTGCGCATCCGGCACATTAAGATAGCGGCTTTCGCGATCTGTGGCCTTCTGGCGGGGTTGTGCGGCGTGCTGCTGTCCGCACAACTGAGCACCGGCAATGCCAATATCGGTAATGGCCTGCTGTTTCCCGCGATTAGTGCCTCGGTGCTGGGTGGAACGGTTCTGACCGGCGGGCGGGGCGGAGCGGTGCAATCCGCGCTAGGCGCCTTGATCCTCGAAGTGCTCAACAACGGCCTGATCCAGATTGGCGCAGGTCCCTATACACGCCACATTATCAGCGGCGCGGTCATCATCGTCGCAGTTGCCGCCGGCGGATGGCACCGCCGTAGCAAACTGAGGGTGGTAAAATGACGGGTTCGCTTGTTCTCCAAGGCATACGCAAAACCTATGGCAACGTCGTCGCTCTCGAAGACATTGATCTGGAGATTCCTGCCGGGCAGGTCCTCGGTCTGATCGGCCAGAACGGCTCCGGAAAGTCAACCTTGCTGAAGATATTGGCAGGGCTCACCATGCCGGACCAGGGCCGGCTGCTGCTTGATGGAAAGCCGATCGTCCTCGGGTCTGCGGCAGCAGCCAGCAGCTATGGCATCGGGATGGTCCACCAGGAACAATCGCTCATTCCAAACCTGACTGTCGCTGAGAACATCTTTCTGGATAAGCCGCATCCTGCCAAGCGAAATGGGCTTTATAGATGGTCGGCGCTGAACAAGGCAGCGCGCATGCAGCTGCACAAGATTTCCGTCGATCTGCCCACCCACATACCGGTGGAAGATCTACGGTTTGCCGAACGCCAGCAGGTCGAACTCGCCAAGGTGCTCGCCATCGAGGAGCTTGTCGATCGGCCGCCCATCATCCTGTTTGACGAGCCCACGTCGGTGCTCACGCCCGATGAGATCAAATTGCTGTTCAAGCAGATCAACAGATTGCGCGGAAGCGCAACGATCGTTTTCGTCTCTCACCGGCTGGAGGAAGTGCTGGAAATCAGCGACCGGATCGTCGTAATGACGGATGGTCGAAAGGTGGCGGAGAGGGACAGCCGCTCGGTCGACCGCAACGAGCTCTATGAACTGATGGTCGGGCGGCAGCGCACGACCGAGCCTCGCGGAGGCAATGGTATGCCGAAACAGGATGGGACTGCGGTCCTCAAGCTGGAACGGCTGGGCAGCGGAGCGCATTTCCGCAATGTCAGCCTTGCACTCGGCCGTGGTGAGATTCTAGGGATAGCCGGCGTTCTCGGCTCCGGTGCCGAAGAAGTTTGCCGGGCGGTGTTCGGCGCGGAGCGCGTCGATACCGGCAGCATTGCACTGAGTGGCAGAACGATGACCTCGTGCAGCCCGCGTACAGCCGTCCGGCGGGGTATAGGCTATCTTCCGGCAGACCGGCGCTCGGAGGGCATGCTGCCCAGCCGGTCTCTGTTCGAGAATGCCGTTTTGACATTCGGCCTCGATTACGGCTGGCGATCGCTTCTACTGCGGCGAGGCAAGGAGCGCCCGGTCGCGCTTGAATGGATGCGGCGCCTGAAGGTGAAGATGCACACGCCTTTTGCTCCCATTTCCAGCCTCAGCGGCGGCAATCAGCAGAAGACCGTGCTCGCAAAATGGCTCATGGCGAAAGACCTCAAGGTTCTGCTGCTTGATCATCCAAGCAGGGGTCTTGATCCCGGTGCGAGGGATGATCTCTTTGATGTCATCCGCCAACAGGCAAAAAACGGACTTTCGATCATCTTCGTCGGAGACACGATTTCGGAGCTTCTGGAACTCTCCGATCGTATCGTCGTCATGCGTGACGGCGAAATCACCGCCCGTTTCGATCTAAGGACGGGCGCTTTGCCGAAGGAAGAAGAAGTCGTGGCGGCCATGGTCTGACATCCATCGGACAGCCCCGCGACCCCTGAAATTCATAGGGAAACATCACGATGCAAAACGCACTCGACAGTACGCTTATCCGCGCTCTTGGCGGGCAACGGTCGACGATCCTGCGGGCGCTAGCCCCGATGCTTGTCCTGATTGCGCTCGTGCTGGCCAGCGCCATGATCGCACCGGGGGTGCTCGAAACGGATTCCCTTTTGAGTTTCCTTTCGGACGCCGCGCCGGTCGTCGCGCTCGTCGTCGGCGGAACGCTGCCGATTCTGGCAGGCAGCATCGACCTCTCCGTCGCCGGCATTGCATCCCTGACGGGCGTTCTGGTCGTCGTCCTCAATCCGATCTTTGGCCCCTGGACGTCGGTTGTCGTTGTCCTGATCGTGATGTGTTTCGGAGCGGCGCAAGGATGGTTCCATGCGTGGCTGCAACTGCCCTCTTTCATCGTAACCCTGGGGACACTGAGCATGCTGTCCGGCCTGGCGCTGCTTCTTTCGAACGCCACGGCGGAGCCGGTTCCTGACAATGACCTGTTTGTGACCTGGCTTGCGGACAGCACTGCGGAAATTCCCAATACAGTGATCGCGCTCGTCGTCATCGTCGCGCTCTTGGGAACCTTGTTGCGCTATCTGCGCCTTGGAAGAGATATTTATGCTCTGGGCACCGGCGAACGCGCCGCAATCATGTCGGCGGTCAACGTGATCGTGGTGCGCACGACCATCTTCGCCGTCTCGGCGGGTTGCGCCGCAATTGCCGGATTGTTCCTGATATCCGTAACGACCTTCAGTTCACCGACGCTTGCAGGCAATCTGTTGCTTCTCTCCATCGTCGGCGTCGTTTTGGGCGGCACGGCAATATCGGGCGGTGTCGGCGGCCTGCTCCCGGCAGTCGTGGGCGGTTTGATCACCTCCTGGCTGAGGATTGTCACGGTCATCATTGGCGTACAGCCCACGGCGCAGAACATCGTATTCGGCTTGACGGCCCTGGTGGCAGTTGCCCTCACCACCGATCGCAGCAAGCTAGGCATCATCAAGTGATGTGATCGGACGATTGGGAGACGGGCGCACAGGTTAAAGGCGGCTAGTTTTCAGTCACGCGGCTTGTGCCGCCAAGCGGAAAGTCCTCCGAATTGAGGGTCGAAGCCGAGCTCTGCCTGGGCCGTTTTCCGCGACCGGATTTCAAGCTGAATTCAATTTGCTGCGCAGCGTCCTCGAGGGCACTCCGCGGCGATTTGTTTCCCAATAGCGCGTCGTGGATCTCTACGCCCAATGTCCTCTCGATCATCGTATATTGCGGGATATTTGGTCGTTGCCACGTATGCAGAAGATTCTTCTTCGCGAGTTGATCGACGAAACGGACGATCGGCGAACTTGCCGCCGCCTCCGGATCCGCGCTGACGGAAAAGCGCGGGGCAACTGGGAAACCGTTCTTGACGTGCGCCTTCATTGCCTCTCTCGAGGCCATCCAGGCAATGGCATCAGCCGCCAGTTCCACCCGCTCTTCCGGCAGGTTGGTTGGAATACAAAAAAGAAAGCCACCGATCGGCGAAGCGCGGGTGCCTCCTGAGCCCGATGGTTGCGGCAGATACTCCACCCGCCGCTTCACCACGGACTGAACGTCATATTCAAACCGGGCAGCCCGCATCGTCCAGAAATAGCCGAGGCTCGCTCTTCCCTTGAGGAAGACTGCAAGGGTCTGGTCCCAGGCCATTTCGAGAATCTTGGGCGGCGAAATTTCGATCAGCCGGCGCATGTATTCAAGAGCGGCAAACCCGGCGTCCGAGAGGATTGTACAAGTCAGCTCTTCGAGATCGGCTCCGTCGAGCGTAAAGCCCGATCGCGTCTTTCGTAACGATATCGCCGGCTGTCCGCACGCCCCGAGGAAAAACAGAAAACTCGATGCTATCGGCATGCCCCGCGCACCGTCCCAGACCGCTCCGAACATGCCGTCGTTTGGGGAATGGAAGCGGCGCCCGGCGGCAATTACGTCATCGAAGGTCTTGGGGAAGGGCAGTCCTGCCTCGGAGAAGAGGTCCTTTCTCGCCGCAAGAAACTCGACCGTGCAGTAGCCGGGCACTCCATAATCGTTTCCCTCCCATGTCGCGGTGGACCATATGGAAGGGTGGAAATCGAGCGGGTTTATGCCGGTCTTCTGAATATAGGTATCCATAGGCCGGATGATGCCGCTCTCCGCGAACTCGCCAAGCCACGGCATGTTGATGGCGATCACATCATAGTCTGAAACC
>NZ_JBNDHT010000239.1:0-5484 GCF_056755115.1 Rhizobium sp. SVR5-2C
CTACGCCCTGCTCAGTCTCGGCCTGGCCATCATCTTCGGCCTGCTGCGCGTCATCAACTTTGCGCATGGTGCGCAATATATGCTGGGCGCCTTCGTCGCCTATCTGATGCTTGCTTACGGTGGCATCGGCTATTGGCCGGCGCTCATTCTGGCGCCTCTCGCCGTCGGCCTGTTCGGCGCAGTGGTGGAGCGTCTCTTTCTGCGGCGGCTCTACGATCTCGATCCGCTTTACGGCCTGCTTTTTACGTTCGGCATGGCGCTGGCGATCGAGGGGACGTTCCGCTACCTCTACGGCTCTTCGGGCCAGCCCTATGCGACCCCGACAGCCCTCGCAGGCGGAATGAACCTCGGCTTCATGTTCCTGCCGATCTATCGTGGCTGGGTGGTCGTCATGTCGCTGGTGGTCTGCATCGGCACCTGGCTCCTGATCGAAAAGACCAAGCTCGGCGCCTATCTCCGGGCTGCGACGGAAAATACGGTTCTGGTGCAGGTTTTCGGCGTCAACGTACCGCTGCTTCTGACGCTGACCTACGCGCTCGGAGCCGGTCTTGCCGCCTTTGCCGGCGTGCTGGCGGCGCCGATCTACCAGGTCTCGCCGCTGATGGGATCGAACATCATCATCGTCGTTTTTGCCGTCGTCGTGGTCGGCGGCATGGGTTCGATCATGGGTGCGATCGTCACCGGCTATGTGCTGGGTATTGCGGAGGGCCTCACAAAGGTCTTCTATCCGGAAGCGTCGAACATCGTGGTCTTCGTGATCATGGCGATCGTGCTTCTCGTCAGGCCCGCGGGCCTCTTCGGCCGGGATGCGTAAGATGACGGACATCACCGAAACCCTTCGAACGGAAAAGAGCCGCACCGCGCTGTCAGTGCAGGCCGCCTTCCTCATCATCGGCCTGCTGCTTCTGCTGCTCGCGCCGTTCTTCTTCTATCCTATCTTCCTGATGAAGCTCCTGTGCTTCGCGCTCTTTGCCTGCGCCTTCAATCTGCTGCTCGGTTACACGGGCCTGCTCTCCTTCGGGCATGCCACCTTCTTCGGCGGCGCTGCTTATTTCACCGCCTATACGGTGAAGGCGTGGGGCTTTCCGCCTGAGCTCGGCATCTTGACGGGTGTGGCAGGGGCGGCCGTGCTCGGCCTCGTCATCGGTTACCTCGCCATTCGCCGCCAGGGCATCTACTTTGCAATGATCACGCTGGCGCTCTCGCAGATGTTCTTCTTCTTCTGCCTGCAGGCGAAATTCACCGAGGGCGAGGACGGCATCCAGTCCGTGCCGCGGGGACATCTCCTAGGATTTATCGACCTCAACAATTCCACCAACATGTACTACTTCGTACTGGCGGTATTCCTCATCGGCATGGTGCTGATCTGGCGCTTCATCAACTCGCCTTTCGGCATGATCCTGAAATCGATCCGGGAAAACGAACAGCGGGCGGTCTCGCTCGGCTATTCCGTGGCTCGCTACAAGCTCGGTGCTTTCGTGATGTCGGCGGCCCTTGCCGGACTTGCAGGTGCCGTTAAGTCGCTGGTCTTCCAGTTCGCGACGTTGACGGACGTCGCCTGGCAGATGTCGGGCGAGGTGATCCTGATGACGCTTCTCGGCGGCATCGGCACGATGATCGGGCCGATCTTCGGCGCGGGGCTCGTCGTGACGCTTCAGAACTATCTCGCGACATCGGAATTCCCGGTGACGATCATCACCGGCGTCGTCTTCATGATTTGCGTTCTGATCTTCCGCCGCGGCATTATCGGCGAATTTTATGCCTCGTGGCTGGGGCGCAAACTGGGTTTCGTATATCGCCGCTGATGCGGCCGGTGACCGCATGGATCGCTACGATTATATCATCATTGGCGCAGGCAGCGCGGGCTGCGTGCTGGCGAACCGCCTGTCCGAAGACCGCAGCAACCGTGTTCTGCTGCTCGAGGCAGGCGGAAGCGACAATTACCACTGGATCCATATCCCGGTCGGCTATCTCTATTGCATCAACAATCCGCGCACGGACTGGTGCTTCACGACGGCGGCGGAAGAGGGGCTGAATGGCCGGGCGCTCAGCTATCCTCGCGGCAAAGTGCTCGGTGGCTGCTCCTCTATCAACGGCATGATCTACATGCGCGGGCAGGCTCGCGATTACGACCTCTGGCGCCAGATGGGCTGCACCGGCTGGAGCTGGGACGACGTGCTCCCCTATTTCCGCAAATCGGAGGATCATTACCGCGGCGAAGACGAGATGCATGGGGCAGGTGGCGAATGGCGGGTGGAGAAAGCGCGGGTGCGTTGGGCCGTGCTCGATGCCTTCCAGCAGGCGGCGAAGGAAGCAGGCATTCCCGTTACGGAGGATTTCAACCGCGGCAGCAATGAAGGCTCCGGCTATTTCGACGTTAACCAGCGCTCCGGCATCCGCTGGAACACGGCGAAGGCATTTCTCCGCCCCGCAATGAGGCGCGGCAATCTCACCGTTTTGACCAAGGCGCATGTGCGGCGGTTGCTTATCGAGGAAGGTGCGATTTCCGGCGTCGAGTTCCAGCACGACGGCATGGCGAAGCGCGTTTATGCTACTAAGGAAACAGTCCTTTCCGCCGGTTCGGTTGGTTCTCCGCATATCCTGGAGCTTTCCGGCATCGGTCGCGGCGAGGTGCTGAAAAATGGCGGCGTCGATATCGTGGCCGAGGTGAAGGGCGTCGGCGAAAACCTGCAGGATCATTTGCAACTGCGCCTTGCCTACAAGGTGACCGGCGTTCCCACGTTGAACGAGAAGGCGACGAAGTTGATCGGCAAGGCAGCGATCGGGCTTGAATATCTCATCCGCCGCTCGGGACCGATGTCGATGGCACCGAGCCAGCTTGGTATCTTCACGCGCTCGGGACCTGACAAGGAGACACCTGACCTGCAATATCACGTGCAGCCGGTCTCGCTTGACAAGTTTGGCGACCCCGTTCACCCCTTTCCGGCGATCACCGCCAGCGTCTGCAATCTCAGGCCGGAAAGCCGCGGCTCCGTGCATATTGCGAGCCCGGATTTCGCCGCACAGCCGACGATTGCACCGAAATACCTCTCGACGGAGCGTGATCGCGGCATAGCTGTTCGATCCATAAAGCTGACGCGGCGGATCGTTTCGCAGCCGTCCTTTGCGCGCTTCAAGCCGGAAGAATTCAAGCCCGGCCCCTCTTATCAGACAGAAGCCGATCTAGAGCGGGCGGCAGGCGAGATCGGCACGACGATCTTCCACCCCGTCGGCACCTGCCGAATGGGTGGAGACAGGGACAGCGTCGTCGATCCGCGGCTGAAGCTGCGCGCACTTGCCAAGCTCAGGATCGCCGATGCCTCGGTGATGCCGTCGATCACCTCGGGCAACACGAACTCTCCAACGATCATGATTGCCGAGAAAGCCGCGGCAATGATCCTGGAAGACAACAGATAGGAGGCCAGCATGGCACGGATCGCATTCATCGGGCTTGGCAATATGGGCGGGCCGATGGCGGCCAATCTCGTCAAGGCAGGACACGAAGTTATGGGCTTCGATCTCGCCGCCCCCGTGCTACAGGCCGCCGAAGAAACAGGGGTAAAGCCGGCAAGCCACATCAGCCAGGCCGTCATGGAGGCGGAGACCGTCGTAACGATGCTGCCGCAGGGCAAGCATGTGCTCACTGCCTGGCCGGACATATTGAAGTCGGTTCCGGCCGGAACGCTGGTGATCGACTGCTCGACCATCGATGTCGACAGTGCCCGTAAGGCGCATGAAATGGCGAAGGCCGCAGGCTGCCTCTCGCTTGACGCTCCCGTTTCCGGCGGAACGGGTGGGGCTAGCGCAGGTACCTTGACGTTCATGGCGGGCGGTTCGGACGAGAGTTTCGCCAAGGCCAAGCCGATCCTTGAAAAGATGGGCAAGAAGATCGTCCACTGCGGCGAAGCCGGCGCAGGTCAGGCGGCGAAAATCTGCAACAATATGATCCTCGGCATTTCGATGATCGGCGTCTGCGAAGCTTTCGTGCTGGGAGAAAAGCTCGGTCTCTCGCATCAGGCGCTTTTTGATGTCGCCTCGACGTCGTCCGGCCAGTGCTGGTCGATCAATACCTATTGCCCGGTTCCGGGGCCGGTACCGACATCGCCGGCAAACAACGAGTACAAACCGGGATTTGCTGCCGCTCTGATGCTCAAGGATCTCCGGCTTTCGCAGGAGGCGGCACTTTCGAGTGGTGCGTCGACCCCGCTCGGGGCGGAAGCGGCACAGCTTTACGCGCTCTTCGAAAAGCAGGGCAATGCCGGAAAGGACTTTTCCGCCATCATCGAGATGTTCCGGGAGCAGCCCTGACTACTTAGCAACAAGCGACAGATGCAAGCGTGCGGTATCGTTGAGCAAAATCTCGATGTCGCCTGGTGCGGCAAGTTCGATCGCGCCACAAAGCGTGCCGGTCGTGATCAGCGCCCCGGCCTTCAGCGAGTTTTCAGGGCGCAGCTTGTCGTTGGCGTAGTCAACGAGCCAGGTCAGCACGTCGCCTTTCGGGTGCTGTGCAGGCGCATCGTAGATCGACTGGCCGTTGAAGGTGACTTTCAGCGGCGTTCCGGTGGCTGTGTCGATCAGCGACTTTGGCACGTTCGGGCCAAGCACGTAGCCGCTGTTGCCGAGGCGATCGGCGAGGAAGAGCAGGAATGAAATCTTGCCACTTTCCTCGATGGCGGAGACCAGAAGTTCAGCGCCGAGATGGACGGTCGCCACTGCATCGGCGACTTCGGCACGGCTGTAATCGCCGTTGCGGCGAACCGGTAAGTCCGAGCCGAGACGGACGGCGATTTCCGCCTCAAACTTCATACCCTTCGCCCACGGAATCTGCGCGCCGGAATCGGCTTCTGCGTAAGGATGGAGCGGTGCCGTCACCGCCTGGCCATCCGGCGAAGCCGTCACTTTCCATGCGTTGCTGGCAATGGCCTCTTCGGCGGCGAGGAAATTCTGCGCATCCATGGCGTGGCGCAGATCGGCGGGAAGCGCGAAATCGGCCGTCGGCGCTTGACTGCCCGCTTTGTGGAGGCCGTGAAGTCGAGCTGCGAGCGCACGCGGGTCGAAGGCCGCGTTTGAATCCGTCATGATGGTTCCTCCGCCTGGTTTCTTGAACGGCCAACACTAGCCGCCTGCCTAAGATGGGATAAGGGGCGTGTATGGAAAGACTGCTATTCCATTGCTGCATGCCAAGCGCGGCGGTAGTCCTTCAGTCCGGTGATCACGGCTGGCGGAAAGCGTCTTTCAGAACCGGGCGCCGGCCTTATGCCGGTGAGCAACGAGGCCCCCTGACTGGTGCCGGTCGAGCCGGGCAGGGCGACAACGTCGCGACCTGTCAATGCTGCAAGGATCTCGAGATAGGTCTCGTTCAACGCAAAAGGTCCCTCGACGATGAGCGGCCCCGCGGCGCCGATCAGGCCAAGGCAGGCCTCGCTCATCAAGCCAAGGTAGAGGCACATCGCGGCATAGCGCTCCGCAGCGTCTGCATTATCC